>CAYRJS010000504.1:358-1500 GCA_964424535.1 uncultured Aquimonas sp. | reverse complement strand
TTGGCTTCAGGCTTGGGTTTGGCCTCGGACCCGGTTTCGGGTTGAGCCTGCACCTCGGCCGCCTTGGCCTTGCTGTCGGCGGTCGCGGCAGTACGCGGGGATCGCGTCTTTTTGACGCGCTCGGGGGTGGTCGCTTCGACCGGAGTATCGATAGGGGTGTCTTGCACGGGAATGATCTCGCCAGAGAAGTGCGAGTGGGTCCTGGAAACGGACGGGAATCAGAATGGGGCTGACACGTTGCAAACGCGTGCGCCGTTGCTCACGTTACACTGCCACGACGTGGAGGTAAAGAGCCGAGGGCTTGCCAGCGGCAAACCCGGGTGAAAAACCAAGGCCCCGGAACACGCTCCGGGGCAATGCCAAAGGGCAGCACCATGCCGCCCAGCATGAAGCATCAGGCAATGCTGTCGACGAACTTGGTCAACTGTGCCTTGCCGACGGCGCCGACCTGGGTTCCCTGAACCTGGCCGTCCTTGAACAGCAGCAAGGCCGGGATGCCGCGAATCTGGAAACGCGCGGCGGTCTGCTGGTTGTGGTCGACATTGACCTTGACCACCTTGACCCGTCCCGCATATTCATCGGCCAACTGGTCCACCAGCGGTCCGATCATCTTGCACGGGCCACACCATTCGGCCCAGAAATCGACCAGAACGGGCACATCGCTCTCCAGCACTTCGGCCTGGAAATCGGCCTCGTTGACATGAAACACCTTGTCGCTCATTGATAACTCCCAGAGGAATCGGCGCGTTGCCAGCGCCGGATCGGTTACAATTGGCTCTGCTCGGCCCGGTTTCAAGGGCACAGTGCACGCCGCTTCCATGCCGCGGCAGTTTGGTGCCTTACCCCTGTTCCATGCAAGATCGTCCTGTGCCGGAGCTGCAAGGCACGAACCCTCGTTGCACGAGCTGTCTTCCATTATCACGCACTCACGCCGGATCCGATTGCGCACCTTTGCTGCCGCTTCGTCGAACCGCCCCACTTCAGGAATCCCATGAGCGACAAACCGCTGACCGACATCACCTTTTCCAGCCTCGGCCTGGAGCCCGCCATACTGAATGGCCTGACAACCGCAGGTTTTTCCCGCTGCACCCCGATCCAGGCGATGAGCCTGCCGGTGGCCTTGGCCGGGCGTGATGTCGCCG
>CAYRJS010000504.1:0-348 GCA_964424535.1 uncultured Aquimonas sp. | reverse complement strand
CTGATCCTGGCCCCGACCCGCGAACTGGCCATCCAGATCCACAAGGATGCGCTCAAGTTCGCCTCCGACCTGGGCATCCGTTTTGCCCTGGTCTATGGCGGTGTGGATTACGACAAGCAGCGCGCCCTGCTCCAGGAAGGGGTTGACGTGGTCATCGCCACGCCTGGCCGCCTGATCGATTACGTCAAGCAGCACAAGGTCGTCAGCCTGCACACCTGCGAGGTCTGCGTGCTGGATGAAGCCGACCGCATGTTCGACATGGGCTTCATCAAGGACATCCGTTTTCTGCTGCGGCGCATGCCGGCCCGGACCATCCGCCAGACCCTGCTGTTTTCGGCCACCCTCAGC
>CAYRJS010000503.1:0-1506 GCA_964424535.1 uncultured Aquimonas sp. | reverse complement strand
GCCATCGAGAAGGTCATCGCCCAGGCGGAACTGCTGGCGGATGCGTGGGCGGAGTAGTGGCCTAAACTGGCCACTCGCCGGACTCGGCAGCGCATATCCGGGCGTCCCCCTTCCTGTCATGCCCGCGCAGGCGCACTGCAGTCCGGAACATTTTTCGTCGCACCCGCGAAGGCGGGTGCCCAGTGACTTTGTCCTTGAACGGCCCAAAGCCACGAGCTACCTGCCTTCGCAGGCATGACGACCACCCAAGACACCCCATTCCAACACCCACAAGCACCCAATTTTCCATTTTTTGGAAAATGGGCGTAAATGGATGCATCATTGGTGCATGTTCCGAACAGACACCCTCCAGATCACCCCGGAAATCTTGGGTTTGATCGCCCGAATCGACGAGTTCAAAGGCGCCTGGCGCGCCTTGGGCACGCTTGCGCCCGACCGCCTGTCGGCATTGCGGCGCGTGGCTACCATCGAGAGCATCGGCTCATCCACCCGCATCGAAGGCAGCAAGCTCTCCGACCGCGAGGTCGAGCGCCTGCTGTCCAGCCTCGCCATCAAGAAATTCGAGACGCGAGATGCGCAGGAGGTTGCTGGATACGCCGAGCTGATGGAGCTGATCTTCCGGGCATGGGAGGACATCCCCTTCACCGAGAACCACATCAAGCAGCTGCATCAGACCCTGCTGCAACACAGCCAGAAAGACGAATGGCACCGAGGCAGCTACAAGACCAACCCAAACAGCGTCGCGGCCTTCGATGAGCACGGCTCACAGATCGGCATCGTCTTCGAGACGGCTACGCCCTTCGACACGCCGCGCCTGATGGCGGAGTTGGCGCAGTGGGTCAATGACCAGCGCGGCAATTTCGACAAGAGCGCGGCGGCACTGCATCCGCTGCTCATCATCGGCATCTTCGTGGTCGTGTTCCTTGAGATCCACCCGTTCCAGGACGGCAACGGGCGGCTGTCGCGCGTGTTGACAACCTTGCTGCTGCTCCAGGCGGGCTACGCCTACGTCCCGTACAGCTCGCTGGAAAGCGTCATCGAGGCCAGCAAGGAAGCCTACTACCTCGCCCTGCGGCAGACCCAAGGCACGATCCGCACCAGCGCGCCGAACTGGCAGCCCTGGCTGTTGTTCTTCCTGCGTTCGCTGGCCGAGCAGGTCCGGCGTCTGGAGAAGAAGATCGAACGCGAACGGATCGTGCTGGCCGCGTTGCCCGAACTGTCACTACAAATCGTCGAGTTCGCTCGGGACCACGGGCGCATCACCATGATGGACGCCATCAAGCACACCGGAGCCAGCCGCAACACCCTGAAGCAGCACTTCCGCAGCCTGGTCGAGCGCAATCACCTGGAGCAGCGCGGCAGCGGACGTGGCACCTGGTACGGGTTGAAGTGACGCGACTGCCATCAACTGGCAGAACCGCAGGACTCCCGCGCCCGCATGATCGCCATAATCAAGGTACTGCTCGCCCGCCACAAATACCCGCCCGACAAGCAGCCCGAAGCCAT
>CAYRJS010000502.1:0-1513 GCA_964424535.1 uncultured Aquimonas sp. | reverse complement strand
ACGGGTTATTTCCGCAGTTTCGAACTGGAAACCCGCGATCCTGCGGTGATCCGTGGCTATGACAAGCCGATCATGCTGGCTGGTGGTATCGGTGCCATCGACCCTCAGCAGGTGGAAAAACTGCCTTTGTATCCGGGCGATGCCATCGTGGTGCTGGGTGGCCCGTCCATGCTGATCGGCCTGGGTGGCGGTGCCGCCAGTTCCCTGGCCAGCGGCGAGAGCAGTGCAGAACTGGATTTTGCTTCGGTCCAGCGTGACAACCCGGAAATGCAGCGGCGCTGTCAGGAAGTCATCGACCGTTGTGTGGCCCTGGGTTCGCGCAATCCGATCCGCAGTGCCCACGATGTCGGCGCGGGCGGGCTGTCCAATGCCATCCCGGAGTTGCTGCACGATGCCGATGTCGGCGGGGTGATCGACCTGGATGCCATTCCCCGCGACGATCCTTCGCTTTCGCCCATGCAACTGTGGTGCAACGAATCCCAGGAACGCTATGTGCTGGGGATCGAGGCCGAGCAACTTGAAGTGTTCCGGGCAATCTGCGCGCGTGAGCGTTGTCCCTATGCCGTGGTCGGCAGCGTCATTGCCGAGCCGCATCTGTATGTGGCCCCGGGCGCGTTCGATGCCGGCCAGGGCCAGCGCGAAGCCGCCATCGACATCCCCATGGACCTGCTCTTTGGCAGTGCGCCGAAGCTGCAGATCGAAGCCGCACGCAGTCATGGCCCGCGCTGGCCGGTGCTCGATACCGACACGCTGGATCTGCACGAAGCCGGCCTGCGGGTGATGTCCCATCCTTCGGTGGCGAGCAAGAACTGGTTGGTCACCATCGGGGACCGCAGCGTAGGTGGCCTGGTGGCGCGCGACCAGATGGTCGGCCCCTGGCAATTGCCGCTGGCCGATTGCGCTGTCACCCTCGACGATTTTCACGGCTACACCGGCCAGGCCATGGCCATTGGCGAGCGTGCGCCCCTGTCTTTGCTTGATGCCGCCGCAGCGGCGCGCATGGCCGTGGGCGAAGCCATCACCAATCTGTGTGCGGCACCAGTGGCGTCCCTGGCGGAAATCAAGTTGTCGGCCAACTGGATGGCCGCCAGTGGTTTTGGCGACGAAGATGCGCGTTTGTTCGACGCGGTGCGCGCCGTCGGCATGGAATTGTGCCCGGCTCTGGGTATCTCGATCCCGGTCGGCAAGGACTCACTGTCGATGCAGTCGCGGTGGTCCCGAGAATCGGGAATCGGGAATCGAGAATCGGAAAAAGCGGGAACCGCGCTTGCTGATTCAAACCATGTTCCATCTTCCATCCCCGATTCCCATCATTGCGTTTCTCCGATTTCGCTGGTCGTTTCGGCTTTTGCCCGCGTGGCTGATGTGCGTGGCACCTTGACGCCGGTTCTGGAGCGCGAAGGTGAAACCGAGTTGTGGCTGCTGGGCCTGGGTGGCGGCAAGCGCCGCCTCGGTGGTTCGATCCTGGCGCAGGTGTATGGCGCCTTTGGCGGCGAGCCTCCCGACCTTGATA
>CAYRJS010000501.1:0-1523 GCA_964424535.1 uncultured Aquimonas sp. | reverse complement strand
TGCCGCCGATCAGTTCGCCATCCGCGTGTACCGACAGGCAGTGGGCATGACCGAGCTGGTGCAGACGCGCATATGCGTGTTGCATCTCCGGCAGGATCCAGGTGCCTGGCTGGCCGGTGCGTGGCGTTGTGGCGCAGGCGCTGACCACGGCGGCAAAATCGTGGTCGACCCGAATGGCCCAGTCGCAGTGGCGCCACTGGCGGCGTTGCCGACGCGACAGGTGCAAGGCCCCGGTATCAAAGACTGCACGCGGATCCGGCGACCACCACAGGATCGGATCGCCGTCCGAATACCAGGGAAAGATGCCGGCCCGATACGCATGCATCAGGCGTACCGGGCTCAGATCACCGCCGTGGGCAAGCAGGCCATTGGGTTCGGTCCAGGCCGATGCAACCGGGGGGAAAGGTGCGTCGGCATTGGCCGCAAGACCCGGCAGGCGCCGTGTCGGACCCGAAGCCATGGTCGGGTATCAGCCAGCCTGTTCCAGAAAGCGCTCGGCATCCAGCGCCGCCATGCAACCAAAACCGGCCGAGGTGATGGCCTGGCGATAGATGTGGTCGGCCACGTCACCGGCGGCAAACACGCCGGGTACGCTGGTAGCCGTGGCATTGCCAGTTTGCCCGGAGTGGGTGATGAGATAGCCATCACGCATGTCGAGCTGGCCGTTGAAGATGGCGGTGTTGGGGTGATGGCCGATGGCGACGAAAAAGCCGTTGACGGCAATATCACGGCTACCGCCGCCCTGGGTGGATTGCAGGCGCATGCCGGTCACGCCGCTGTCGTCACCCAAGACTTCCTCGACCACATGGTTCCAGACCAGTTCGATCTTGCCGGCGGCGGCCTTTTCAAAAATCTTGTCCTGCATGATCTTTTCTGCTCGCAGGCTGTCGCGCCGGTGCACCAGATAGACCTTGTTGGCCAGGTTCGACAGGTACAGGGCTTCTTCCACGGCGGTGTTGCCGCCTCCGATCACAGCCACATCCTGGCCCCGGAAAAAGAAACCGTCGCAGGTGGCGCAAGCGGAAACCCCACGCCCCATATAAGCCTGTTCCGAAGGCAGGCCCAGATATTTGGCGGTGGCACCGGTGGCGATGATCAGGGCATCGCAGGTGTATTCGCCGCTGTCGCCGATCAGGCGAAACGGGCGCTGGGACAGGTCTGCGGTATGGATTTCATCAAACACGATCTCGGTATCAAAACGCTCGGCATGGGCCTGCATGCGCAGCATCAGGTCCGGGCCCTGCACACCTTGGGCATCACCGGGCCAGTTGTCGACATCGGTGGTGGTGGTCAGTTGTCCGCCTTGCTGCAAACCGGAAATCATCACCGGCTTGAGATTGGCACGGGCGGCATAGACAGCAGCGGTATAGCCGGCGGGGCCGGAGCCCAGGATCAGGACACGACTGTGGCGGGGTGAAGTCATGGGACAGGTCTCTTGAGTTTGAGGATCAGGTTGCCTTTGCGGCACTGGATGAGAATGGGGGCGAATGGGCACGAGTGCAAGACGGGCAGGGCGGTTGCCG
>CAYRJS010000500.1:0-1530 GCA_964424535.1 uncultured Aquimonas sp. | reverse complement strand
GCCCGGCAGGTCTTGGGCGAGTTCATCGAACACGCTGAACAGGTACACGCGGTAGGCATCGCCGGTTTCGCCCAGGCCAGTGCCGACCAGGCGCGCGTAAAGTTGGAATCCCTTGGCCTGGAATCCATTGCCGACCGATTCGACCAACAGACCACGCGCCTCGGCCATGCGCAGTGCCGCCAGGCGGTTCAGCACGGTAAAGGCCTGCTCGCGGACGATACGGTCCAGCCCCTGGGTGGCATTCATGTCGCCACTGGCGGTGTAGTGCGCCAGGGTGTCGCGCAGGATGCGGGCAGTTTCGCGCTGAGCGTCGTTGATATGGCGCAGACTGGCCAGCTCCGCCACGGAGCCCGCGTTCGGGTCCATGCCATAGTCGTTCTGCAGCTGGCGGGTGAATTCCTCTTCCAGCACCCGGCGCGCATCGTTGACGAAGCGTTGGAGGCGGTTTCTTGTTGTTTGGTCGAATGCCATCAATCGATTCCTATTGTTCTGTGCCTGCTTGCAGTGAACCGGGCGCTTGCCAATCCTGGCCAAAGTGAGCGCGCAGGCTCTCGATGGCGGGCGGCAAGGCGCCGTCGCAGGTCACGCCGAGGTAGGTGGCCGCACGCGTGGTACCCACGTACAGGTATTTGTCGAAGAGCGCTGGATGCAGTGCGGCGAGCTGGTCAATGCCCACGAAGAACACCGCTTCGAACTCCAGCCCCTTGATGTGCTGGATGTCGAAGACGCGTACGTTGCTTTCCTGGCCCACTGCCTGACCTTCGCGGCAGGCAATGACCTGGATGTTGTGCTCGGACAGGGCTTCGTTCAGTGCCTCAGCCACTGGCGCCACGTCGTCTTCGGCATTCACAAAGATGGCGGTGGATGGCAGCTGGCCGACGAAACGCTCTATTTCTCGGATGCGGTCTGCCAGCCAACTGACAACGATTGCTGTGTCCGTTGCGTGCTCCAGGAGCGCGGGCGCTACGCCACCACTGTCCACATGCGCAGGCAAGCTGACGTTCTGCTCGGTGCCGCCGACAGCGCGAATCATGGCGCGAGCCAGATCGTTCAGTTGCTTGCTCTGCCGGTAGGAGACGGTGATCTCCTTGATGTCGAAGTCGGCAAAGACCCACTTCATTTCATCGGCGGAGCGGGCACCCCAGGGGGTCAGGCGCTGGTTGAAGTCACCGCAGGCAAAGAACGAGCGCAGCCGTGGATGCGACAGGGCGGCCATGCAGGCAAGCTGGATAGGCGAAAAGTCGGTCGCCTCATCCACCAATACCTGGTTGCGGTAATGGCCCAGAATGGGCTGGAGTGCCGACCAAGCGGGGCTGTCGATATCGCGCAGGACGTTGGGCCGGCTGATCAAGTCGCCTGCGGCGCGCAGGATGGCGAGCAGCACAATGTCCAGTTCGAGCGGATGGATATCGCGGGCTTCGAAGCCTTCGTTGCGATACCAGCTCCCGGCTTGCTGGCGTTCGCGCCGGAACGCGCGGTAGCGCTTGGGAATGCCGTCGAGATAGCGCTTGACCGGGTTCACGAAGCGGC
>CAYRJS010000499.1:0-1533 GCA_964424535.1 uncultured Aquimonas sp. | reverse complement strand
GTCAGCGCCCTGCGCGAGGCCCCGCTGTTTGCCGATGGTTTCGAGGACGACTGAGCCGCTCGAGCGCGACTGAACGTCCGCCGTGCCCTGCGCACGGCGGGCTTTTGCGTGCTCGTGTCATGTTTTGCCGCCAAACCGTGTGTTACCTGGTGAGCCCACGAAATTCGTGCCCATCTTGTGATCCAACACGGAGTTCCTGTCATGTTTCTGCACCGCTTCTTCAGTTTTCTGGCTTTCAGCGGTCTGCTGGCGTTGCTGGCCGCCACCTGCGCCCAGGCTGACGTCCGCACCCCTTATCAACTTGATCCAGGCTTCAACGGCACCGGCTACCGGGACTGGAACGGCCTGCCCGGGCGCAACGAAGGTGCCGCCCGGCTCACTTTCGATGGCGACTTCACCATCACGGCACGTCGGATGCCCGGCAACGACGGCATCCATCGCATTCGGTTGCACCGCTTTGATCGCAACGGCCAGCGCGTGAACTGGTCCGGCATTGGCGCTCTCGATTATTACGTGTCGCCATCCGCAGATAACGACATTGTGGTCGTGCGCGATGTGTTGGCGGCTCCGGATCGCGGGCGCCTGTTCGTTCTGGCTGATATCCGCAAGACCATCAACAATCCATACGGCATCGTGCAAACTGCTGTCTGGGACATACCATTGAACGGGTCAGGCTCAGGCATGATCTACTATCCTGGCACATTGGCATACACCAATAACGTCGGGGTGCGGCTCGCGCGCAGGGACAACCGCGTGTTCGCGCTGTTTGACAATCGTATCCTTCCGGGTCAGAACGAGATGGTTGTGGCCAAGGGCTCGAAAATTCACATACACGCTTTAAAGATCGGTGATCACAGCAACGTTGGTGGTGGCTGGGACGAATCCTGGGGCAACAACAGCTACATGGGGTACGAGCATGAGTGGGAGCTGCTCATAGACGATGATCCGGGTGCGGGCTGCACCCCCGCCACCCCGTGTTCCGGCGGTGTCTTCAAGCACATTCTCCAGGCCGCGCAGTTTGAAATCGCGGACAACGGTTGGATGTATGTCGCCGGGACCATCGACATGATGGGGGGAGGTGACCAGTTCTTCATCCTCAAGCTGAGATCGACGGGCGCGGTCGAAACCACCCCTACAACCTGGGTTGTCACCGACCCGCGCAATCCTGGCTGGCAGATCGGCGGTGAAGCCGACAATGCAGATCGGGCCGCCGGCTTGGTGCTGCGCCCCAACTCGGATCTCTACGACATTTTCCTGCTCTCGTCCTTCCAGCGCCCTTGCGGCGAAGGCCTCATCGTTTATGCCTTCAACCGCGACGGCACACTGCAGAGCCCGCATCGCACCTGGACCCACGGCGGCGGCGACGGCAGCGCCGGCCTTGCGTGCGACAGCATCCTGGCGCGCGACATGACGCTGATTCCCGGCAATGCCGATGGCAGCGGCGCGCGCCTCGCCATCGTGGGGGAATACCTCAGCAAAAAAGATGTGATAAGCGGCGCACCTCAGGCTCACGCCGGCCGCCAGCCTTGACCG
>CAYRJS010000498.1:0-1533 GCA_964424535.1 uncultured Aquimonas sp. | reverse complement strand
ATCCGGGCTGGAAGTGGTGGGGGGCAAGGGCTGGAGACTTGTTCAGACCTTCCTTAGTGAAAATCCCGACTACGCACAGCCAGTGATGCAAGCCACGGGCTGAGATCATGCAGGTGGCGGGCGATCAGGTGACGCACGCCGTCTTTGATCTCCAGTTCACCATCGACCTGCAACAGACGTGATTCCAGCAATGCGCGACGTTGCCGCTGGGCCAGCTGCTGCCAGACCACGACATTGACCAGGCCGAACTCGTCTTCCAGCGTGACGAAAGTGACGCCGCTGGCAGTCTGAGGGCGCTGGCGGCCGATGACGATGCCAGCGGCGCGGACCGCACGGTCGGCATTGAAACCGGCAAGTTCGCGCGAGCTTTTGCAGCGTTGTCTGCTCAGTCGGGCGCGTAGCAGTGCGAGCGGATGCCGGCCCAGTGTGGTGCCAGTGGTGGCGTAATCGGACAGCAGTTCCTCACCGATACCCGGCAACGGCAAACTGATGGCCATATCCGGCGTTGCGATGCCTTCAAGCAATGGGCGTTGTGGTTCCAGCCCGGCCACGGCCCAGCGCGCACGATGACGATGTCCGGCGATGCCACGCAAGGCGCCGGCATCGGCCAGGCGTGCAAGTGGGGATTTCTCATTGCTGTGGGTGCCACCTGCGCTGCCGGACAGATCCAGACAGGCGCGTTGGGCAAGGTCGGATACATCGGTGAAGGGACGGTGCGCGCGTGCCGCGACGATGCGTTGCGCGGCGCCCTCGGCCAACCCGTGGACCATGCGCAAACCCAGACGGATGGCGAAGGCACCGCGCTTGTCCTGTTCCAGTGAGCAATCCCAATCGCTGTAGCGCACATCCACCGGATACACCGCCACGCTGTGGCGGCGGGCATCCTGCAGAATCTGGTCCGGGCTGTAGAAACCCATCGGCTGGCTGTTGATGATGGCGCAGGCGAACGCCGCCGGGTGATGGCATTTGAGCCAGCAACTGGCCCAGGTCAGCAACGCGAAACTGGCCGAATGGGATTCGGGAAATCCATATTCGCCAAAGCCCTTGATCTGCCCGAAGATGCGCTCGGTGAAGGCCTCGTCGTAACCGCGTTCGAGCATGCCACCGATGAGTTTTTGCCGATGCGGCTCCAGCCCACCGTGGCGTTTCCACGCCGCCATCGCGCGACGCAGCTGATCCGCTTCTCCCGGCGTGTAGCCGGCGGCGACCACGGCCAGTTCCATCACCTGTTCCTGGAACAAAGGTACGCCCAGGGTGCGTTCGAATACTTTCTTCAGCGCCTCGGACGGATAGCTGACCGGCTCCTCGCCGCGTCGCCTGCGCAGATAGGGATGCACCATGTCGCCCTGGATCGGGCCGGGGCGGACGATGGCAACCTGGATCACCAGGTCGTAGAACTTTTTCGGTTTCAGGCGCGGCAGCATCGCCATCTGCGCGCGCGATTCGATCTGGAAGGTGCCGATGGTGTCGGCCCGGCCGATCATGTCCCAGGTGGGTGTGTCGTCGGCCGGGATCGTTGCCAGCGTCAGGTCC
>CAYRJS010000497.1:0-1546 GCA_964424535.1 uncultured Aquimonas sp. | reverse complement strand
CCTGAACGGCGTGGTAATGTTGCCATCGGCGAAGCTGGCGGCAGGTGCCGCCGCCCTATCAGGGGCAGGGCCAACGCTTCGGTTGCTCACAACACTAGAGGTCGGAGGGGATTCCCGCCATGTCTGCCACACGCGCTGCCGCCAAGGCCGCTCCACGCAACCCGAATCCGTTGCAGCCCTTCATCTGGACCGGTGTCGACAAGCGCGGCACCAGGATGAAGGGCGAAACGCTCGGCAAGAATGCCAGCCTGATCAAGGCCGAGCTGCGCAAGCAGGGCATCACGCCGAACATGGTCAAGGCCAAGCCCAAGCCGCTGTTCGGCCAGGCCGGCAAGACCATTTCCCCCCGCGATATCGCCGTCTTCAGCCGTCAGCTTGCGACGATGATGCAGTCCGGCGTGCCGCTGGTGTCCTCGTTCGAGATCATCGCCGGCGGGCAGAAGAACCCGCGCATGAAGAACATGCTGGATGACATCCGGGCCAGTATCGAAGGCGGCAGCACGCTGCACGAAGCCTTCGCCAAGCACCCGATGCAGTTCGACGCCCTGTACCTGAACCTGGTGAAGGCCGGTGAGAGCGCCGGTGTGCTGGACACGGTGCTGGACACCATCGCCAACTACAAGGAAAACATCGAAGCGCTGAAGGGCAAGATCAAGAAGGCGCTGTTCTACCCGGCCATTGTCATCGCGGTGGCGATCCTTGTAACAGCGATCCTGCTGATCTTCGTGATTCCCCAGTTCCAGAACGTGTTCCAGAACTTCGGAGCCGAACTGCCCTCGTTCACCCAAATGCTGGTGAACGCGTCGGATTTCATGATTGCCTATTGGTGGCTGATGCTGCTTGTGGCGGTGGGCTCCATCGTTGGCCTGATTCAGGCCAAGAAGCGATCTAAAAGCTTTGCGCGACTTCTTGATCGTTTGATCCTGAAGGTGCCGGTGATCGGCGAGATCATGCGTAACTCCGCCATCGCCCGCTTCTCCCGCACGCTGGCGGTCACTTTCAAGGCCGGCGTACCGCTGGTGGAAGCACTGGATACCGTGGCCGGCGCCACCGGCAACGTCGTGTATGAAGAAGCTGTGCTGCGCATTCGTGATGACGTCTCTGTCGGCTACCAGCTCAACACCGCAATGCGACAGGTGGATGTGTTCCCGCATATGGTGATCCAGATGGCCGCCATTGGTGAGGAAGCCGGCGCGCTGGATACGATGCTGATCAAGGTGGCCGAGTTCTACGAGCAGGAAGTCAACAATGCCGTGGATGCACTTTCCAGCTTGTTGGAGCCGATGATCATGGTGTTCATCGGCACCGTGGTCGGCGGTATTGTGATCGGCATGTACCTGCCCATCTTCAAATTGGGCATGGCAATCTGACGTGCTCGTCCATCTGGTGGAATACCCGGCGCTGGCAATTGCCAGCGCCGCTGTTTTGGGGCTGCTGGTCGGCAGTTTTCTGAATGTGGTGATCCTGCGCCTGCCGCTGCGTCTGCAATGGCAGTGGGAGCGTGACAGCCGCGAGGTGTTGGGGTTGGATGCCGAGGCAGAGGCAG
>CAYRJS010000496.1:0-1552 GCA_964424535.1 uncultured Aquimonas sp. | reverse complement strand
GGCTGCGACCAGGGCAAAGGCGGCAAAGAAGAACATCAAGAAAGCGGTTTCGCTCAAGCCGGTGCTGGCGATATGGCCGGTCACCATGTCATTGCGAACCGCCGCGTTGGACAGCAGCACCCACAGGTTGCCGATGGTGGTGGTGAGGTTCCAGAAGCTCATCACCACGCCCTTCATCGCCTGCGGAGCCTGGCTGTAGGCAAACTCCAGGCCGGTGGCCGAAACCAGCACTTCGCCGAAGGTCAAAAGTGCATACGGCAGCACCTGCCAGACGATACTCATGGCATTGCCGCCATCCATCATCATCTGGATGCCACCCACGGCGATCCAGGCCAGGCCGCTGAAGGCGATGCCGGCGGTCATGCGTCGCAGGGCTGTCGGCTCCCAACCCAGACGCCGCAACAAGGGATACAGGACCAGGTTGTTGAAGGGAATCAGGATCATTACCAGAGCCGGATTCAGGGCCTGCATCTGGGAGGACACGAACCAGTCCGGCTTGGTCATGGCCTCGCCCTGAATCACCCAGGTCGAAGCCTTCTGATCGAACAGCGAGAAAAACGGCGTGGTCAGGGCAAAGATCACCAATACCCGCAACACGCTGCGCACACCGTCAACCGCTGCATCCGGATGCACACCGCGCGCACGTTCCAGTTGCAACCAGGCACCGCCACCAATGCCACCCAGCAAGGCCACCAGCGCCAGACAGGCGCAGATCACAAAGCCCAGGGTCGGAATCAGGCCGAAAATGCCGCAGATCAGGGCCACAATGGCCAAGGCCATGCCCGTGATCGCCAGCCAAAGTCCCGCCCTGCCCTCGCCGGGCCGTTGCGCCAGCAAGGCCGTGCGCACCACCTTGGCAAACGAATGCGGATCGGAATTGCCGACTGGCGGCACCATCACGTAATGCTTGCGTCCCAGCCAGAACACGAAGGTGGCGATAAACATCAACAGGCCCGGGATCCCGAACGCCACCGCTGCCCCGAAGTGCTTGAGAAACAAGGGCATCAACAGCGAGGCAAAGAGCGAGCCGAAATTGATGATCCAGTAAAACCCGTCGAAAACGATCTTGGCCAGATGCTTGTTGGACTGGTCGAACTGATCGCCGACGAAGGATGCCACCAGCGGCTTGATACCGCCCGCGCCCAGGGCAATCAGCACCAGTCCTGCGAAAAAGCCGTTGCGGCTGTCCTCGAACATCGCCAGACAGGCGTGGCCGGCGCAGTAGATCAGGGAAAACCACAGGATGGTGTTGTACTTGCCGAAAAACCGGTCCGACAACCAACCGCCCAGCAAAGGGAAAAAGTACACCCCGATCATGAAGCTGTGCATCAGATCCTTGGCCGCCAACTCGCGTTCGCCACCAGCCGTGATGTATTGCAGCAAGGTCGAGGTGATCAGGAATTGCACCAGGATGTTGCGCATTCCGTAAAAACTGAAACGCTCACATCCTTCGTTGCCGATGATGTAGGGGATCTGGCGCGGGAAACGGGCGCGCGCTGCGGCGGTCTGGTTCATGCGGATCGTCGTAGCTGACAAGGATCGCGCAGTGTGA
>CAYRJS010000495.1:0-1554 GCA_964424535.1 uncultured Aquimonas sp. | reverse complement strand
GCGAAACCCCGAGGATGGCCACTTCCGGGGCATTGATGATGGGCGTGAAACTGGTACCACCAATACCACCCAGCGAGGAGATCGAAAAACAGCCGCCGGACATATCAGCCGGGCCGAGTTTCGTGTCGCGGGCTTTGGCGGAGATTTCCGCCAGCTCGGTCGCCAGGTCCAGCAGGCCCTTCTGGTCGCAATCGCGCAGCACCGGTACCACCAGACCATCAGGGGTGTCCACGGCGATGCCGATATGGAAATACTTCTTCAACACCAGGTTGTCGCCATCGAGCGAGGCGTTGAAGTGGGGGAAGGCTTTGAGCGCGGCCACCACGGCCTTGATCTGGAACACCAGCGGGGTGATGCGCAGATCCTTGTTCTCCGCACCAAGTTTTTTGCGGAAGGCTTCCATCTCGGTGATGTCGGCCTGATCGAACTGGGTGACGTGCGGAATCATGGCCCAGTTGCGGGCCAGGTTGGCGCCGGAGATTTTCTTGATCCGGCTCAGAGGCTGCACCTCGACTTCGCCGAACTTGGTGAAATCGACCTTGGGCCAGGGCAACAGGCTCAGGCCATTGCCCGTGCCTGGTGATGCACCCGCGCTGACTACGCCACCGGCCAATGCCGATTTGACGAAAGCCTGGACGTCGGCCTTGAGGATGCGACCGTTGTCGCCGCTGCCCTTGACCTGATCCAGATCCACACCCAGTTCGCGGGCGAACAGGCGTACCGCAGGGGTGGCGTAGGGCACTTTCGACGGCAACACGGCATCGGCATCAAAGCTGACAGGCGGCGTGCGTGGGCCAGGGCTTGCCGCAGCTGGTGTCGCTGGTGTCGGAGCCGCTGGCGCAGGTGTGCTCGTGGGCACCGCGGGTGCGGGTGGTGCTGCCGGTGCTGACGTCGGGGCAGCCGGTGCCGGTGCTGCCGCAGCTGGAGCGGTGGCTTCACTGGCTTCCAGTTCGGCCACCACCACACCCTCATTGACGTTGTCGCCCAATTTGACCTTGATGGCCTTGACCACACCGGCAAAAGGCGCCGGCACCTCCAGCGTGGCCTTGTCCGATTCCAGCGTCACCAGACCCTGATCCTCGGTCACGGTGTCGCCCACCGCCACCAGGATCTCGATGACGGGTACGTCGTGATGGTTTCCGATATCGGGAACGCGTACTTCTTCCAGGCTCATGTTTTTCCCTCGTCCTGCCAAGACCCCCATTGTGATCGTTGCCGCCCAGGGATGCCACTGCTGCAAGTCACGATGAGGACATGGGTGAGGTGATTATGGGTGCAGGGCCGTGCGCAGGTTCTGGTAACCGCCAACCCAGGTGCGCTGGCCGTCTCGATCGATGAAGATTTGCGGCAGGCTGCGTACTGGCTGCCCGACCTGGTCCTGCAGGGCTTCGGCGCTGATGTCTTGGCCCACGGTGTGGTACTGGAAGGGGATGGACTGGATCTGGCACAACATGCGGGTGCGCTCGCAGTCGGGGCAATTGTCCTTGCCATAGATGATTACGTGCATGGATATCTCCGGGTGGTATTCAAAAATCGGCATCGAAGAGCACGCCG
>CAYRJS010000494.1:0-1558 GCA_964424535.1 uncultured Aquimonas sp. | reverse complement strand
GAAGTGGCGGTTCTTGCCGGCGATGATCTCGGCCACCATTTCCCCTTGGGCCATGGCGCGATGGGCCAGCATCGGTTCGCCGGCAACATCGCCGATGGCCCAGACGTTGTGCATCGAGGTGCGGCATTGGTCGTCGATCTTGATGGCCCGTCCGGCCATGTCCAGATGCAGGGATTCAAGATTGAAGCCCGTGGTTTTCGGCTTGCGCCCCACGGCGACGAGGATACGGTCGGCTTCCAAGGCCAGTTCCTTGCCTTCGGGGTTGCGGATGCGCAGGGCCCCGGAATCGGCCAGGCCGAGCACGCTGTGCTGGCACAGGACAAGGATGCCCAGATCCTTCAGGTGTTTGGCCACCGGCGCGGTGAGTTCGGCATCGTAGGCTGGCAGGATGCGGTCCTGGGCTTCGACCACGGCCACTTCGCAGTCGAGCTTGCGGTAGACGATGCCCAGTTCCAGACCGATATAACCGCCGCCGACCACGATCAGGCGCTTGGGCAGGCTCTGCGGCGACAGGGCTTCAGTCGAGGACATGACGCTGCCGCCAAAAGGCAGGAAGGGCAGTTCCACCGGCACCGAGCCGGTGGCCAGCAGCAGGTGCTGGCAGCGGATGCGCAGGCTGTCGCCATCATCGCCGGCACCGGCCACATCCACGGTCTTGCCATCGATGATCGTGCCCAGGCCGTGCACCACACGCACGCCGTTCTTTTTCAGCAGGGCCGCCACGCCACCGGTTAGACGCTTGACGATGCCGTCCTTCCAGGTCACGGCCTTGCCGATATCCAGTTGCGGCGATTGGGTCTGGATACCCAAAGGCGAGGCGCCTTGGGCAAAGCCGGTGACCTTGGCGAATTCGTCGGCAACGTGGATCATCGCCTTGGACGGAATGCAGCCGATATTGAGGCAGGTACCGCCCGGGTTGATGGCCTCCACCAGCACGGTGGGAATGCCGAGCTGGCCGGCGCGGATGGCGGCGACGTAACCGCCGGGACCGCCGCCGATGATCAAAAGCTGGGTGTCGAGGGTTTGGCTCATGACGTCACTCCACAAACAGCAGCGCCGGATTCTCCAGCAGGTAGCGGATGGCCTGCACGAATTCAGCCGATTCCATGCCATCGACCACACGGTGATCGAAGGACGAGGACAGGTTCATCAGCTTGCGCGCTTCCAGATGGCCATTGCGGTAACAGGGTCGTTCGATCATGCGGTTGACGCCGACGATGGCGACTTCCGGATGGTTGATGATCGGGGTCGACATGATGCCCCCGATCGGTCCCAGGCTGGTGATGGTGATGGTCGAACCGGACAGTTCCTCACGGGTGGCCTTGCCGGCGCGTACCGCATTGGCCAGGCGGGAAATTTCGGCGGCGGTCTGCCACAGGTCGAGGCTTTCGGCGTGGGCCACCACCGGCACCGACAGGCCGGCCTCGCTCTGGGTGGCGATGCCCAGTTGCACGGCGTTGTGGCGGGTGATGATGTTGGCTTCATCGTCGTAGCGCGCATTCATCTGCGGGAATTCGCGCAGCGCCAGCACCATGGCCCGGGCCAGGAAGGGCAGGAA
>CAYRJS010000493.1:0-1561 GCA_964424535.1 uncultured Aquimonas sp. | reverse complement strand
TGACGGCTGACCAGATCGATCTGATGGCGCGTTATCTCCAGCACACCCCGCCGAATCCGCCGGAATGGGGCATGCCCGAGATGATGGACAGCTGGGTGCTCAAGGTTGATCCCAAGGATCGCCCGACCCGCAAGATGAACAAGTACAACATCGAGAACATCTTCTCGGTGACCTTGCGCGATGCCGGCCAGATCGCCCTGATCGACGGCGACACCAAGGAAATCATCAATATCGTCGAGACCGGCTACGCCGTGCATATCTCGCGCGTTTCCCACTCGGGCCGCTATATCTACGTTATCGGCCGTGATGCCAAGATCGACCTGATCGACCTGTGGATGAAGGTTCCCGACGTCGTCGCCGAAATCAAGATCGGCCTGGAAGCCCGTTCCGTCGATACCTCCAAGTACGCCGGCTTTGAGGACAAGCTCGCCATTGCCGGTGCCTACTGGCCGCCGCAGTACGTGTTGATGGACGGCGCCACCCTCAAGCCGATCAAGGTCGTCTCCACTCGCGGCACCACCGTGGATACCCAGGAATACCACCCCGAGCCGCGCGTGGCCGCCATCGTGGCCAGCCACGAGCACCCCGAGTTCATCGTCAACGTCAAGGAAACCGGCCGCATCCTGCTGGTCGATTACAGCAACCTTGATGCCCTCAAGGTCACCACCCTCGATGCTGCCCGCTTCCTCCATGACGGCGGCTGGGATGCCTCCAAGCGTTACTTCCTGACGGCAGCCAACGAAAGTGACAAGATCGCCGTGGTGGACTCGCGCGAACAGCGCATGGCCGCCTTGATCGACGTCGACAAGATCCCGCACCCCGGCCGTGGCGCCAACTTCATCCATCCCAAGTACGGCCCGGTCTGGGCAACCTCGGCCCTGGGCAACGAGAAGGTCACCCTGATCGGCACCGATCCGGAAGGCCACCCGCAGTACGCCTGGAAGGTCGTGGAAGTGCTGCGCGGGCAGGGCGGTGGTTCGCTCTTCGTCAAAACCCACCCCACCTCGCGCAACCTTTGGGTGGATACCACCCTCAACCCGCAGGCCGAAGTCAGCCAGTCGGTGGCCGTGTTCAATATCGATGACCTGGCCGCCGGCTACGAAGTGCTGCCCATCGCCGAATGGGCCAACCTGGGCGAAGGCCCCAAGCGCGTGGTGCAGCCGGAGTACAACAAGGCTGGTGACGAAGTCTGGTTCTCGGTCTGGAACGGCAAGGACCAGCGCTCGGCCATCGTGGTGGTCGATGACCGCACCCGCAAGCTCAAGCGCGTGATCGATGACCCTCGTCTGGTTACCCCGACCGGCAAGTTCAACGTCTACAACACCGTCAACGATATCTACTGATATCCAGCGTCACCCGTTCAAGCCCCTCTCCCGTGCGGAGAGGGGCTTTTTCTGCACCGATGCGTGAGACGAACATGCCCGGCAGGAATCGAGCCTGGATCGTGCCCAGACTTCCATGCCAGGTGCCCACTGCATGTGCGCGTGACAAATCACGACACAAGCTGCCATAATGCGACACATCCTGATCGCACGTACCCCACAGCCTCACTCGTGACACA
>CAYRJS010000492.1:0-1577 GCA_964424535.1 uncultured Aquimonas sp. | reverse complement strand
GCCAGCCACAGACCCAGAACCAGATCGATACCTGCGGCAAGTCGCGCCAGTTCCACCGGATGGGCCTGGGCCAGTATCGAGTCGCGGGTCAGGGCGAGGATGTGTTCACCAGGCGTGAGCCAACCGGCCAGAGCCGAGCCCAGCCACAGCACGACCACCGACCACAGCAGCCACGGCGCCAGGAAATACAGTTGCGCGGCCCAACGATCCTGCACTTGGCTGGGTTGGCTGGCGAGCACCTCGGGCAAAGGTCGGATGGGCACACCAAATGCGGCCTCGGCCCGCGCATGCGAACCTTCAGCCGTCCGATTGCCACGCAACAACATGGACCAGATGGTGCGGTTGACCGGGCCTTTGCCCAACCACTGTCCCAGGGTCACGTGCAGACGCACAAGAGTCAGCGGTACCTGCAGGCTGCGTTTACCCCGGATTTGCAGCCAGCGCCGCCAGTGTTGCTGGTAGTCGGCCAGGGATATTGGCGTGGCGCAACCCAGTTCGTAGATTCCGCGCTCGCCCTGCTGGCAGGCCGCGGCCACGATGCTGGCCAGATCCTCGGCGCAGATGGGCTGGAAGCTCCAATGGCCATCACCGGGCAGCAGATTCCGCCACGGAAACGCCGCCAGTGCCCGCAGCAAGGAGGTGCCGCCATATGAGCCTTTGTGCGAATACACCACCGAAGGCCGCAACACGATGGCCTCGATCGGCAAGGCCAGAAGCTGGGCATCGAAACGATGCTTGGATTCGATGAAACCACCGTCATCGACGTGCCCCAGCGCCGACACCTGGACAAAGCGGATATCGCGCTTGGCACATGCACGGGCCAGGGCCAGGGGTGCACGCACATGGATGGTCTCGAAACTTTGTCGCCCATCCTCGCGCAAGATGCCAGCGGCGTTGACCACGACACTGACACCGGCGAGCGCCGCGTCCCAGTCCTCGGGTTCGAGCATGCGGGTCAAGTCCCCGGGGATGTCTTCTGCTCCCAGCGTACGTCCTTGCGGACGCGCCAGGGTACGGATGGCAAAACCCCGAGCCCGCAAGGCCGCCACGATAAAGCCGCCAATGAATCCCCGTCCGCCGACAACCAGAGCGCACGGTGCAGGGTTGGGTGATCTGGTCGGGTCAAGTCTGGTCATCTGGCTGGGAATATATCAATGAAGTCTGTAAGCGACGGACTGTGCTGGCCACCCGGAAGGTTCGTGCGCAAAGTCGGCGCATAACGCCTGATGCCGCTGGATTTCCGGCATTATCGATGCACTGTCGCATCCGGGGAATCCACGTTACTCTGCGTGCAGTTTCCGCTGACTGATCGGGACCATGAGCCAGGACCAACACGCAGAACGCTACCGCAAGAGCGGTGAACTGTTTCGCCAAAAAGGTTACCCGGGAGCACTGGGGATTCTTGACCCATGAACACAGCACACGTGCCTTCTCATTACCACCCCCTCATCATTGGTCTGCACTGGTTGACCTTGGCGCTGCTGATTGCCGTCTACGCCCTGATCGAACTGCGCGGAATGTGTCCCAAGGGCAGCGATGCACGTGAGTTGATGAAACACTGGCATTTCATGCTGGGA
>CAYRJS010000491.1:0-1579 GCA_964424535.1 uncultured Aquimonas sp. | reverse complement strand
CACTCAATGCCCCAGCCTGGCCCGCAAAAACAGGAAGGCGATGGCCGCTCGCCGGCCGGGGTATTCAACCTGCCCGGTGCTTTCGGCTATGGCCCCACCGGCCACAGCCTGATGCCCTACCAGGCCATGGCTGAAACCGACTGGTGCATCGACGTGGTTGATTCGCCCTTCTACAACCGCATCATCAATGCCCGCGAACAAGGCGAAGCCGCCATCGTCGGTTCCAGCGAACCCATGCGTCTGGATCTGCACAACGCCGGCGACATCCGCTACGCTCTCGGCCTGCGCGTGGCCCACAATCCCCAGGCCATTGCCGGCAAGGGCAGTTGCATCTTCCTGCACCTGTGGCGGGAACCGGGCGAAGCCACGGCCGGCTGCACCGCCATGGATGATTCGACCATGCAATCCCTGCTGGCCTGGCTGGATCCGCGACGGCATCCGGTGTTGGTGCTGTTGCCCGAATCCGAATACAACCGTCTGACCAACGACTGGCGCCTGCCTGCCTTGAGCGTACTGCAATGAAATTGCCCGGCCCGACCGCGCGTGTCCTGATCGGTCTGGTCGCCGGTGCCGTGCTGGGTCTGGTTCTGGCACGCCTGAGCCCGGATACGGCCAGCGTGGCTGCGGATATCGCCCGACCCATCGGCAAGCTCTGGCTGGCCGGCCTGCAAATGACCGTGGTGCCGCTGGTCCTGGCTCTGGTGATTCTGGGCGTGGCCGGGGCCAGTGATGCTGCTGCCTCTGGGCGCGTGGCGCGCAAGGCTCTGATGGTTTTCATCGTGCTGCTGTGCGGCTTTTCCGCCTATGCAGCCATCTGCGCACCGCTGTTGCTGTCCTTGTTCCCGCCCAGCCAGGCCCTGGCCAATACCTTGAGTGGTGGCGAACTTCTGGCCGCTGCCAATCCCCCGGCGCTGGCCGACTGGCTGGCCAATGTGATTCCTACCAACGCCATCATGGCCGCCGCTGAAGGCGCCATGCTGCCGGTGGTGGTCTTCGCCCTGTGCTTCGGCTTTGCCCTGATGCGCATCGCGGCCGAACGCCGCGCCCAATTGCTCGGCCTGTGCCAGGGCCTGGCCGACACCATGATCGTGATCGTACGCGGCATGCTTCTGGTTGCCCCCATCGGCGTGTTCGCCCTGGTGCTGGTGGTCTGCACCGAAGCCGGGGTCGATGTCATCGGTGCCCTGGTTGGCTATATCACCCTGCTGGTGGTGCTGTATCTGGGCGCCACCCTGGCCTGTTACCCCCTGGTCTGGCTGGCCGGGCGCGAATCACCGCTGCGCTTTGCCAAGGCCGTATTGCCGGCCCAGGTCGTGGCCGCCAGCACCCAATCCTCGCTGGCCACCCTGCCGGCCATGATCGAAAGCGCCGACGAACGCCTGGGTTACCCCCGCAACGTGGTCGGCCTGGTTCTGCCGATGGCGGTCACCTTGTTTCGTATCACCAGCCCGGTGCAATACATCGGCGCCGCCTGTTTTGTGGCCTGGGCCTACGGCATCGAGCTGTCGGCCGTGCAACTGACGGCGGCAGCGGCCCTGTCGGTCGCCATCAGCCTGGGCTCGATCGGCCTGCCTGGCCA
>CAYRJS010000490.1:0-1590 GCA_964424535.1 uncultured Aquimonas sp. | reverse complement strand
GCCCGCGATCCGGCTGCGATCGACACTGCCCAGCATGCTGCGGATATCCGCTTCCAGCACTTGGCCATTGCCAAAGGCCAGGGCCTGATCGAGCAATGACAAGCCATCACGCAAGCTGCCATCGGCAGCCTGGGCCAGAAGTTCGATGGCGGGAGCTTCAGCCGGCACGCCTTCGACGCTCAGGATGTGCTGCATCTGATCCACGATCTGGGCCTGGCTCAGGCGTTGCAGGTTGAACTGCAGGCAGCGGCTGAGCACGGTGACCGGCAACTTCTGCGGATCGGTGGTGGCAAGCAGGAACTTGACGTGCTCGGGTGGCTCTTCCAGGGTTTTGAGCAGGGCGTTGAAGGCGTTTTTCGAGAGCATGTGTACCTCGTCGATGAGGTACACCTTGAAGCGGCCACGGGTGGGCAGGTATTGGGCGTTTTCGATCAGCTCACGCACATCGTCCACGCCGGTATTGGAGGCGGCGTCGATTTCCAGCAGATCCACGAAACGACCTTCATCCACGGCGGTACAGATTTCGCATACCCCACAGGGTTCGGCGCCGGTGCCGTGCACGCAATTCAGGCTTTTGGCAAAGATTCGCGCAATCGTGGTCTTGCCGATACCGCGGGTGCCGGTAAACAGGAAGGCATGGTGTACCCGCCCGGATGCCAACGCATTGGTGAGCGCGCGCACCACGTGTTCCTGGCCGACCAGCTCGGAAAAACGCCGGGGCCGCCACTTGCGAGCCAGTACGAGATAGGACATGGAATACGAATCGGGAGATGATCGGTCATTGTGCCAAGGGTGGCCCCGCCAGCCAAGCCGAACGGAAGCCGTTCAGGCCGTGAACACATCCCCATCGGGTGCCGGATCGTCTTCGATCACGGCCTTTTCCCAATCCTCGATCACGCTGCGCGCCGTATCCAGCAGCGGATCGGGCACCATTACCGCCAGCAGGCCAATGGCCGGCAATTCACCGACCGCGCCCATCAGATGCTCGCCCCGCACCCAGGCTTCGATGCCATGACTGGCCAAAAGCCCCTTGATGAGGTGGGCTTCGATCAGGTCCGAGGGGTGAAAGACCGCTTGCACGTCGAAATTCCAGAAATCCTGCTCAGGTACGCGGCAAGGTCACGCCACGCTGGCCCTGGTACTTGCCGCCGCGATCCTTGTAGCTGGTTTCACAGACTTCGTCGGATTCGAAAAACAACATCTGGGCCACGCCTTCGTTGGCGTAGATTTTCGCCGGCAGGTTGGTGGTGTTGGAGAACTCCAGGGTCACCTGGCCTTCCCACTCCGGCTCCAGCGGGGTGACATTGACGATGATGCCGCAGCGCGCGTAGGTGCTCTTGCCCAGGCACACCACCAGGGTTGAACGTGGGATGCGGAAATATTCGACCGTGCGCGCCAGGGCAAAGGAATTGGGCGGGATGATGCAGACATCGCCGCTGAAATCGACGAAATTGCGCGAGTCGAAATCCTTGGGATCGACCACGGTGGAATTGATGTTGGTGAAGACCTTGAACTCACCGGCGCAGCGCACGTCGTAGCCGTAGCTGGAGGTGCCATAGGAGACGATGCGCCCGCCCGAAGCGTTGTGCT
>CAYRJS010000489.1:0-1609 GCA_964424535.1 uncultured Aquimonas sp. | reverse complement strand
CGTTCGCGCAGGCGGGCTTCGAAATAGCGCCAGCGCAATTCTTCCCGTTGCGTAGTCGGCATGGCCTCGATCGCTGCCAGTGCGGCATCATCATCACCACGGGCCAGGGCTTCGCGCACTTGCCAGGTGTGCAGGCGCGCATCCCAGGCCGCGGCCGGCACCCGGGCGAAGCGAGCGGTGCTTTCGGACAGATAGGACGCCGCGCTCCAGAGCGCGATCGAATTCAGGATCTGGCCGCGCTGATCGGCATCAAGCTGGAAATTTTCCCCCAGCGCCGACAACAGCGTTTCCGCCTGGTCCGGATCGTTTCGGGCCAGTTGTTTCAGGCCCTGCACGATGACATCGCGGCTGCGTGCATCCTTGGGCCACTGGGCTGTGCTGGCCACGGTCGGGGTTGTCAGGAAGGCAGCGTAGCTTTCGATCAGGCCAGTCTGGGACGCCGGCAGACTGCGGGCCAGGTAGCGCATCAGGCCAGGATTGTGCGCGGCTGCGGCCAGGTCGATGCGCTGCAACAGGCGTACGGGCGTGAATTGGCCGTTGCGACGCAGGGTGTCGAACACGGCATCGCATTGTCGGGGTTGGGAGTTGCCACTCAGCCACAGGTCCAGAGCGGCTTCGAGCCAGTCTGGCGAGGGGGGGGTGGCCTGGCGCGAAATCAGATCCAGACAGCGCAAAGCGGCATTCGTGCTGCCCTTGTAAAGCTGCTGGAAACCGCTCCAGTCCTGGCGCTTGGCCAAGGCAAACAGGGCCTGGGTGCGCAGGGTTTCGGCAATGGGAATAGAGGGGTTTTTCTCGATGAAGGCGGCGATGGTCGGGGCTTGCAACCGGTCAAGTTGGCGCTGCAGCACCACATAGTCGAGGTAAACCGCCAGCGGGTGATCGGCCTGCGCCTGCGTGATTGTCGAAAGCTGATCCAGAGGCCGGGTTTCGGCCAGCTCCAGCGCCTGTTTGAAAGCCGCACGGCGTGGGGCCGGATCGGCGCCGATGTCAGCCTGGGCCAGATGCGGCCGCGACCCCAGGATCAGGGTACAGGCGCACAGGATCGGCAGAGCCAGTCGGAATGATATGAACATGCGAACCATGGTGGGCAGTGTAACCGGCCCGTCACGCTCACCGGATCGCTACTGGGCCCATGGTGTTGGAGCGGATTCAGGCCCTGTATCAGGACACAACAGTGGCCGCCCGGAGCTGGTCTGCGGCGATGGCTTCGGGCAACTGGACGCGGGCGGCGATGCCCAGATGATCGGAGGACAGGCCGGGCAGCACCCAGCGCTGTTCCACCTGGACCTGGGCCGAGACCAGGATATGGTCGATGGCCCGGCGCGGTTCCCAACTCGGGAAGGACGGCAGGCGCTGTTCGGGTGGGCACAATGAAGATTGCCGGAACAGCACGTCCATTTCCCCGGCATCGACTTCACAGTTGAAATCGCCCATCAGGACTTTGTGCCCCGGTCCGGCCAGCAGCTCTCCCAGAAAGGCCAACTGGGCCTGGCGGGCGCGTGGTGACAATGACAAATGGGCGATGGCGACGGTCAGGGAATTTGCGCCTTCGCCATAACGCACCAGCAGCGCACCACGGCCGGGGATGCGGCTGGGCAGGGGATGATCG
>CAYRJS010000488.1:0-1622 GCA_964424535.1 uncultured Aquimonas sp. | reverse complement strand
CACGAGCAGCAAGGCAAAACGCCAACTCATGAATGTCCCCCGGAAAAAACCAGCCAGATCACAACGCCGATCAGCAACAACAGGGCCAACCAGCCCAAGGGCTCGATATGCCGGCGCAACATGGCTTCAGCCTTGGCCCCACCGGTACGGATCGCCCAGGCCACCAGAAACACCCGCTTGCCACGGCCGATCATGGCGCCGAAGAAAAACGGCAGCAAGGGCATGCTGATGGCCCCCGATGCCAGGGTGAAGATCTTGAACGGCACCGGGGTAAAGCCGGCCAGCAAAAGCAACCAGAAACCATTGTCGGCGGCCTGCTGTTTGATCTCGGCAAAATGCTCGGCATAGCCCAGTCTTTCCAGCACCGGCATCACCCATTCGATCGCCCAATGCCCCAGAGCGTAACCGACGAACATGCTCACCAGCGAACAACCCAGGCTGATGGCGGCAAAGCGATAAGCGCGTTCTGGTCGGGCCAGCGACATCGGCGCCAGCATGACCTCGGGTGGAATCGGGAAGAAGATGGCTTCGGCAAAACTGATTGCGCCCAGATAGACCGGCGCCAGACGGTGCGCCGACCACTGCAACATGCGCGCATAGATGGGTGCAAACAGTTTCACAGCGTCCCCGACAACAGCGGCACGAAGGCCACCGCGCACAGCACCTCGGGCTGCCAGTTGCCATCACCACCACGCCAGCGCAGCAACTGTTGTGACCCCGGGTCACCGACCGGTGCCACCAGCACTCCAGTGGGCGCCAGCTGGCGCAGCAGGTTCGGATCGAAGGTATTGCTGGCCGCCGTAACCACGATGCCATCGTAGGGGGCATGTTCTTCCCAGCCGCTTTGGCCATCGGCATGGCGACAGTGGATATTGCGGTAGCCCAGCTTGCGAAAATGCCGCCGCGCCATGCGCTGCAATTCGTCGATGCGCTCGACGGTATAGACGTCATCCACCAGGCGCGATAGCACGGCGGCCTGATAGCCCGAACCGGTGCCGATTTCCAGCACCTTGCGGCAGGGATTGTCCTCCAGCAGGGCCTCGGTCATGCGCGCCACCACCCAGGGTTGGGAAATGGTCTGGCCGCGACCGATCGGCAAGGCTGTGTCTTCGTAGGCGCGGCTGGCCAGAGCCTCTTCGATGAACAGATGACGCGGCACGTCCCGCACCACTTCCAGCACCCGCTCATCGACGATGCCATTGCGACGCAGGCCCTCGACCAGGCGATCGCGCGCGCGCGGCGAGGTCATGCCCAGGCCATCGATCGGCGTGGCCACGCGTGCCCGTATCACGGAGTCGGCTCCATGGCCTGGGTCAGGCTTTCGACCCAGCCGGACACCTTTTCCAGAGCCTGGTAGCGGGTCAAATCCACGTGGATCGGGGTGATCGACACGCAACGCGAACGGATGGCGTGAAAATCCGTACCCGGACCCGCATCCTGCTCGCCTCCAGCCATGCCGATCCACCAGATCGGATGGCCACGGGGATCTTCCTGCGGAATGCAGGGCTCGGCCCGATAACGGTGGCCCAGGCGGGTGACTTCAAATCCGCGCAGTTCATCCCACGGCAGGTTGGGAACATTGACGTTGAGGATGGTGTTGGCGGGCAAGGGATCGACCAGCA
>CAYRJS010000487.1:0-1628 GCA_964424535.1 uncultured Aquimonas sp. | reverse complement strand
CTACGTCAACCTCGGCATCGGCCTGCCGACGCTGGTGGCCAACCACATCCCCGACGGCGTTGACGTATGGCTGCAATCGGAAAACGGCCTGCTCGGCATCGGCCCGTTCCCGACCGAAGACGAAGTCGACGCCGACCTGATCAACGCCGGCAAGCAGACCGTCACCGCACGCCAAGGCGCCAGCTATTTCGGCAGCCATGACAGCTTCGCGATGATCCGTGGCGGCCACATCGATCTGGCCATCCTCGGCGCGATGCAGGTCACCCACCAGGGCGATCTGGCCAACTGGATGGTGCCCGGCAAGATGGTCAAGGGCATGGGCGGCGCCATGGACCTGGTGGCCGGCGTCAAGCGCGTCGTGGTGCTGATGGAGCACGTGGCCCGCAACGGCGAGCACAAGATCCTGCCCGAATGCACCCTGCCGCTGACCGGCGTGGGAGTGGTCAACCGCGTCATCACCGACCTGGGCGTGTTCGACATCACTCCTGACGGCCTCAAGGTGGTGGAACTGGCCCCCGACGAAACCCTGGAAACCGTGGCCGAACGCACTGGCGTGCCGCTGCTGGCCGCGTAACCACCAACCCGCGCAACATACAAAAAGGCCCCGACGAGTTCGTCGGGGCCTTTTTGTTGGCGTTACCTGTGGCGCCAAACCTTGGGAGACCACCGGCGTGTATCGCTTCCAACAATCCGGCGAAACTGGTCACCAACATAGGTCGGGGTGAGCAACGCGAACCCCGACACCGCAAGACCAACCAGCACAACCTTGAGACCTCGGGCCTTGCAGGCATTCGAGCGGTCAATCAGCGCCACGTCGGCTGACCCACCTGCGGTTGTTGAAAAGCGCCTCACCGCTGCGCGGCTTGAGCCGGTCTGCAGAGCGAGGGCGAGAGTCGGGCTCAGGTCCGCGGCAACGTCACACCGCGCTGGCCCTGATACTTTCCACCACGGTCGCGGTAGCTGGTTTCGCAGATTTCGTCCGATTCGAAGAACAGCATCTGCGCCACGCCCTCGTTGGCGTAGATCTTCGCCGGCAGCGGCGTGGTATTGGAGAACTCCAGCGTCACATGGCCTTCCCATTCCGGTTCCAGCGGGGTGACGTTGACGATGATGCCGCAGCGCGCGTAGGTGCTTTTTCCCAGGCACACCACCAGGGTCGAGCGCGGGATGCGGAAATATTCGACGGTGCGCGCCAGTGCAAACGAATTGGGCGGGATGATGCAGACTTCGCCGGTGAAGTCCACGAAATTGCCCGAGTCGAAATCCTTGGGATCGACCACGGTGGAATTGATGTTGGTGAACACCTTGAACTCGTTGGCGCAGCGCACGTCATAACCGTAGCTGCTGGTGCCATACGACACGATCCGCCCGCCGGACGGGTTATGCCGCACCTGGCCGGGCTCGAACGGGGAAATCATGCCCTCTTGCTCCGCCATGCGGCGGATCCAGATGTCGCTCTTGATGCTCATGCAGGACTCGTGCGGTTCGGAACGGGTGACCGGCGATTCTAGCCCGGATACGACGCCGGAAAACGCAGGCGGCGCCACATGCGATGCCCCGCAGCGTTCGCGATCCGGCGCGTGCGCGGCCGCTGCAGCCGGCTCAATCCTCGAGCGGGAAGGCCTGCG
>CAYRJS010000486.1:0-1652 GCA_964424535.1 uncultured Aquimonas sp. | reverse complement strand
CTTCCTACACCATGACCTGCCGCTTGATCCAGGCTCTGCACGAAGCCGGGCAGGGCGGGCGTTTGCAAGTGCTGCATCGGCATCGGGTCACGACACTGGAGCGTGCGGCTGGCACCATCACCGGGGTTATTGCCGTGGATGAAACCACGGGCAAAACGCTGCACTTGCAGGCGCCGGTGGTGGTCATGGCCAGTGGTGGCATCAATGGCAGTCAGGCTGAGGTGCGACGCAATTGGCCCACGGATCGGCCCATGCCCCAGGCCATGCTCAATGGTGCCCATCCGTATGCTGATGGCGCGCTGCATCACCATGTGGAAAATGACCTGGGTGGACGCATCACCCACGCCGGGGAAATGTGGAATTACGCTGCCGGCTTCCCGCACCCGTTCCCGCACTTTCCCGGCCACGGACTGTCGACGATTCCCTGCAAATCGGCGCTGTGGCTCGATCACCGGGGCCGGCGCATCGGTCCCGAGCCGCTGGTGACCGGCTTTGATACCCATTGGCTGTGCCAGCGCGTGGCCGAACAGGAGCGCCCGTGGACCTGGCATCTGTTGAACTGGCGCATTGCCATCAAGGAATTTGCCATCTCCGGGGCCGAGCACAATCCCCGCATCCGTGATCGCCAGTTCCTGCGTTTTCTGGTCGAAACCCTGTTCGGCAATCGTCGCCTGGTGCGGCAAATGCAGAGCGAAAGCCGGGATTTCCTCGTGGCGGATACCCTGGCGGAACTGGCCGACAGAATGAATCAACTGACGGCAACCCTGGATATCGACCCGACGGCGCTCCAAGCCACGGTCGATACCTTTGATGCCCACTTTGGCCCGGGCCGCAAACCGGAAGACGATGAACAAGTCCGGCGTATCCTGCAGGCCCGCGAATGGGGGCCGGACCGCTTGCGCACCTGCAAACCCGCACCTTTGCAACAGCCGGGAGCCGGGCCGTATATCGCGATCCGCATGCAGTTGATCACCCGCAAGAGCCTGGGCGGGCTGCGCACTGACCTGCAAAGCCGGGTGCTGGATCAAAACGACCAGGCCATCCAGGGGCTGTATTGCGTGGGTGAAGCTGCCGGCTTTGGCGGTGGTGGCGCCAGTGGCAAACGCTCGCTGGAAGGCACCTTCCTGCCCGGTTGCATCCTGACCGCCCGCGCCGCCGCACGTTCGATCCTGACGGGAGCCTGAGATGCCTCTGCAGTTGCCCGCCAGTGCCAGTGATTACCGCGAGCGCGCCCGCCGACGTTTGCCGCGATTCCTGTTTGATTACGTCGATGGTGGTGCGGGTGAAGAATCCAGTCTGACCGCCAATCGTCAGGCACTGGCAGCCTTGCATCTGCGCCAGCGGGTCTTGCTGGATGTGGATGCGGTGGCCACGGACACACGCTTGCTGGGCGAACCGACCTCCATGCCGGTGGTGCTGGCCCCGGTGGGACTGGGTGGCCTGATGGCCCGGCGTGGAGAAGTGCAGGCGGTGCGTGCCGCTGAAGGCGCGGGCATTCCCTTTGCCTTGTCCACGGTTGGGGTCTGTGGTCTGGAGGAAGTACGCGCCGCCAGCCAGCGCCCGTTCTGGTTCCAGTTGTACATGCTGCGTGATCGCGGCGTGGTCGAGGCCCTGCTGCAAAGGGCCTGGGATGCCGGTTGCCGCACCCTGGT
>CAYRJS010000485.1:0-1660 GCA_964424535.1 uncultured Aquimonas sp. | reverse complement strand
GCCAACCTGGCCCAGGTCCTGATCGGTTGCCTGCGTGGTGATGAATCCCTGGTGCGGGCCGGCTTTGCCGATGTTCTGGTGGAACCACGTCGTGCCAGCCTGATTCCGGGTTTTTCTGCCGTGAAACAAGCCGCCTTGGATGCCGGTGCCTTTGGCGCCAGCATCGCCGGGGCCGGGCCGAGCGTCTTTGCCTGGTTCGCCAGCAAAGACGAAGCCCAATCGGCCGCGGCCCCGATGCAGGCCGCTTTCGCTGCGGCAGGCTATGCCAGCCGTGCCCATGTTTCCCAGGTTGCCGGCCCACGTGCCGAGGTTTTGTGATGGATATTGCCCCGATGCGCTTTGTTTCCACCCGTGGCCAGGTCGAGCCCACCACGCTGTCCCAGGCCATCAGCGCCGGGCTGGCACCCGATGGCGGACTGTTCGTGCCCGAACGCCTGCCGCAACTGCAACCTGGCGATTTCGCCGGACAAACCGACCTGGCCACCATCGCCACGACCCTGCTGCGCCCCTTTTTCCGCGATGACGCCCTGGCATCGGCCTTGCCTGAAATCTGTGCCGAAGCCTTCAACTTCCCTGCGCCCCTGCGGCAACTGGATGCAAGCCACGGCCTGCTGGAACTGTTCCACGGCCCCACCGCCGCCTTCAAGGATTTCGGCGCCCGTTTCCTGGCCGCCTGCATCAAGCGTCTGCATGAGCACGCACAGACGCCGCTGACCATCCTTGTGGCCACCTCGGGCGATACCGGCGCTGCCGTCGGCGGCGCCTTTCACGGCATCGACGGCATCCGCGTGGTGATCCTGTACCCCGATGGCCGGGTGTCTCCGCGCCAGGCCCATCAGTTGGGCGCTTTCGGCGGCAACGTCCAGGCCCTGCGTGTGGCCGGCAGTTTTGATGATTGCCAAGCCCTGGTCAAACGTGCACTCAACGATGCCGACCTGCAACGCCAGGTGCCCCTGAGTTCAGCCAACAGCATCAGTCTGGGCCGCCTGCTGCCGCAAATGAGCTATTACGCCGCTGCCTCACTGGAGTACTGGCGCAAGCACGGGCAACCACTGGATTTCGCCATTCCCACCGGCAACCTCGGAAACGCCCTGGCCTGCATCCTGGCGCGCACGATCGGCCTGCCGATTGGAGACATCCTGCTGGCGACCAATGCCAATGATGTGCTGCCGCAATTTTTTGCCGGTGACACCTATCAACCCCGCGCCAGCGTCACGACCCTGGCCAATGCCATGGATGTCGGAGCACCCAGCAATTTCGAACGCCTGACCTGGCTGTTTCCCGACGCCCAAGACTTGCGCGCCCGCTTCCACGCCATCCGTGTCGATGACGCCACCATCCAAACCACCATCCAGAAGGTCTGGACCCGCTACGGCGTACCAATCTGCCCCCACACCGCCACCGCTTTTAATGCCGTGGAGCAATTGGGTTCGTCACAAAAATTCTGGGCAATAGCCGCCACGGCCCATCCCGCCAAGTTCGAAAGCATCGTCGAGCCCCTGATCGGACAAACCGTAACACCACCACCGGCACTGGCCGAACTCCTGGCCCGCCCCAGCCAAGCCGAACCGATTGCAGCCGATTACGACGCCCTGCTACGGCGCCTGCAAAAGAGCGGATAACTGTCGTAACAAAGAAGAGACGTCAGGACTCATATCGC
>CAYRJS010000484.1:0-1687 GCA_964424535.1 uncultured Aquimonas sp. | reverse complement strand
TCAAGTCTGCCATGGGCAATTTTGCCACCCACGTGCGGCTCCAGGCGAGCATCGTCCAGGGCCGCAGTGTCATCCTGCCCACGCCAACCAACTCGTCCCGGACCACGCTCGCGTCGGAGCACGATGAACACCGTGATAACAACTGACACGAACGCGAGGCGTATTTGATTCGGGTCAAATCGATCCCCTCACCCATTCAATACCATACCGTATGGAAGCCTGTACAGGCCTAGTGGTACGGGGTCATTCGAGAATGGAGGTGATCGAACATGGCAACGAAATCCAAACCCATCACGCAATACACCCGGTTTCTGCTCACGGCCGCGCTGCTGATCGTCGCCACGACGGTATCGGCGTACGAGGTTTTTGTCGACCGCGGCACCAGCCACCTGGTCAGCCACCCGGGCGCTGGCGCGGGCGGGGCCCACGTCAGCGCCGTGCCCGCCGACATCACCGCACGCGGCTTCAACGCCGGCGGCAGCATGCGCGTTTCCAACTATGCGCAGCTGCCCGTGAGCGGCCAGTCAATGCACATCCGCCGCATCACCTTCTTTGCCTATCAGCGCGACTCGGGCACCACCTCGACCATCACCGGGGTCACGCTGCAGGTCTGGCTGTACTCCCCGGACTACGAGGGTCGTCGCCTGATCTACGGCGACCTCCACACCAACCGCATGGTCCACACCGAGTTTGCCAACATCTACCGCGTCGACCCGGCGCAGGAGCCGATGACCGACACCTCCCGGCCGATCATGAAGGTGGTGGCCGAGGTGGACTTCCATATGCCCGCGGCGGGCAACATGTACTTTCTCGACTGGCAGTTCACCGGCAGCAAGCTGAACAACGGGCCGTGGGTGCCGCCGGTCCTTGAAAGCCGGCAAGACCTCGACACGGCCTACCACTACAACGGCAGCGCGTGGAGCCCGTTGGTAAGCGGGGAGAATGATGTGCGCCAGTCGCTGCCCTTCATCATCGAGGGCGAACGCAGCGACGGCATCGCCTGCACGCTCCTGAACCAGACGATCACCGGCAGCGCCGCCGGTACCCACCTGCGCTTCCGGGACGCAGCGGTTGGGCCGGAAAGCCAGGTTCCGGGAGGCAACCTGGTGATTTATGACCAGGGCGGGCTCAGCTTCCGCTGGCTGGGCACCGGCTTCCCGGACCAGGCCTACGGCGTGAGCGAGAGCAACGAGTGGCTGGTGCTGGAGCCCGGCGATGTCATCAGCGGGTTTCACCTGAAGACTGGCTCCGGCCCGGCCACGCTGTGGCGCGACGGCGCGGATGGGTACCTGGGCTTCCGCTACGGCTGCGGGGCGACGATTTCCTGCTACGGATTCCTGCGTATGAAGAGCTCGCCCGGCACGCCTGGAAAGCCCGGCTTCCCGCTGCGCCTGTACGAGATGTGCAAGGACGTGAAGACCTTTCCCGACATCACTGCGGGGCCGCGGCTCTACCTGTTTGGTGACGATTTCGAGCAGTGAAGCCGGAAATTTATCGAGTAACCGACGGAAAGGTAGCTCAATGCCGTGTCATCGAAGACGGGTGCGGTCGATTATCCAGACTCATTCGGAACGTCATCCGTTTGCTGATCGATTTCAGCCAGCCAGCAGGTCGGTGTATTCGGGATGGCGCGGAATCCAGGCGGCGGCGTAACTGCAGGCAGGCCGCACTTTCCAGCCCTGGGCGC
>CAYRJS010000483.1:0-1688 GCA_964424535.1 uncultured Aquimonas sp. | reverse complement strand
CAACTGGCAGCCCTGGCGGCCAAGGCCGGGGTCGAATTCCGCTGGAACCAGTCGATCCGCTCCATTGTCTTCGATGGCGATCGCATCAGCGGCGTGATGATCGGCGATGCCCTGGAAACCGCTGACAGCTACGTGTCCGCGCTGGGCAGTTATTCCACCCCGATGCTGCGTCCGCTCGGCCTGCGCTTGCCGGTGTATCCGCTCAAGGGTTATTCAATCACCGTGCCGATCCGTGATCCGGCGCGGGCCCCGGTTTCCACGGTGCTGGATGAAAGCTACAAGGTTGCCGTCACTCGTTTTGACAACCGCATCCGGGTCGGTGGCATGGCCGAAGTGGCCGGTTACGACCTGCGTCTGGAAGCACGCCGCCGCGCCACTCTGGAAATGGTGGTCAGCAGCCTGTTCCCGGATTCCGGCGATCTGGACAATGCCGAATTCTGGACCGGCCTGCGCCCGGCCACGCCTGATGGCACTCCGGTCATCGGGGCCACGCCCTATCGCAATCTGTATCTGAATACCGGCCACGGCACCCTGGGCTGGACCATGGCGGCTGGTTCCGGTCAGTATCTGGCCGATCTGATCAGCGGACATCAGCCGGGAATCAGCAGCGAAGGCCTGGATATCTTCCGTTATGGCGGTCATCGCCTTTCGGCCTGAACTGCAGCGCCTTCAGCCCGTTTCCAGACAGGCCAGGATGGCCTGATGCAAGGCCTGGCATTGGTCCTCGGACAAGGGTTCGTGGCTGGCGCTGGTCAACTGGAAAAAATCCTCGACCCGCTCGCCGAAGGTGGCGATGCGGGCATCGATCACCCGCACGTGATGATCACGCAATACCGCCGCCACCTGGGCCAGCAGACCGGCCCGGTCATTGCACACCAAGGTCAACAATGTGCCCGTGTCCTGACGGGTGAATTCGATCTGGACCGGAACCCGGAAATGCCGCATTTGCCGTGGCAAGGCGCGCCGTACCGGGGTCCGCGGTTCGCTGGTGTCCAGCAAGCTCTGACGCAAGACCCGGGCCAGTTCCGCGGTTCGTTGCGCCGGCGCCTCACCGCCGCCCTCGGCGTCCAGCATCTGGAAGGTATCCAGGGTCAAACCGCCGCGTGAGGTGACGATGCGCGCATCCACGATTGACAGGCCCATGCGATCCAGGGTCGCCGCAACATTGGCAAACAGGCCGTCGCGGTCGTGTGAATAGACAAAGGCTTCCAGCGCGCCCCGACGCGCATGCGAGCGCACCAGCACCACCGGCAAGCCATCCGCTTCGGCCGCGGCAATGCCCTGGGTCTGCCAGGCCAGTTGTTCGGCGCGATAACGCAGAAAGCTGTCATCGGGAAATTCGGCCCACAGCCGCTCGATGGTGGCATCTTCGATCCCAAGCTGATGCAAGTGCTGGCGCGCCGCTTCCCGGGTTTCGGCCACCCGCTCGGCCACATGGGCGCGCTGGGCCAGACCCCGACGCAGGACAAAGCGCGTGCCCGCATGCAGATCGGCCAGCAGACGATCCTTCCAGGCATTCCACAGCTTCGGGCTGGTGCCGGCGATATCGGCCACGGTCAACAGATACAGATGATCCAGACGTTCGCGTTCGCCGACCTTGCGGGCAAAACCGGCGACCACTTCAGGATCGGAAATATCCTTGCGCTGGGCCGTCACCGACATCGTCAGGTGATTGCCCACCAGCCAGG
>CAYRJS010000482.1:0-1690 GCA_964424535.1 uncultured Aquimonas sp. | reverse complement strand
GCCGCTTCCTACCCGCCAGACTCGCCAAAAAGGGCGGTTGAACTTCCTATACCCAACGAACACGTCGCTGCGCTGCGTGGCCTGGCGGGTTACGCGGTGGAACGGAACTACTGATCCGCCCGATCCGCAATCGGGCTCCACTGGCCGCTCAAGCGGATGCCTCATCCGGGCGCAGTCGAGCCAGACAGCATCCGCGCTGAACCTTCGCCACGCGGTTGATTCCAATCAAAACAGCAGTCCGGGCAGCGGATCAGAATCGAGGCATCCCCTGATCGCCGGACCTGCCATGAAAATCGGATCCCATTCCCTGATTGCCACCGTGGTGATCGCAAGCTTTGCGCTGGCGGCATCGACCGTTCCGGGAATCACGTGGTTGACGACGGGAACCCTCAGCCTCGGTTCGGGCGTTGTCGCGGTTTCATTGATGGCACTTGCCGCCGTGCTGGGCGCGCGATGGAGGTTCGTCGAATCCCTGTTCGGCGGTCTGGATCGCGTCTATGACACGCACAAATGGCTGGGCGTGTGGGCCTTGGTGTTCGCATCGATCCACCTGGTGTTCAAGGCCGGCGCGCCGGAATGGCAGACCGCTGCGATCATGGCGCTGCCCGGGCCGGCGACCCGACTGGTCCGGCAACTCAGCTTCGTGGCGATCATGCTGATCGTATTGCTGGCGCTGAACCGCAAGATTCCGTATCGCACCTGGCGCTGGTGGCACAAGCTGTCCGGGCCTCTGTTCCTGATCGTCGTCGCGCACTGGCTCAGCTTCAAATCGCCCGTAGCGCTGGCCAGCCCGGCCGGCGTGTGGCTGGCAATGCTGTCGGCGCTTGGTGTGGCGGGGGCAGCGTACAAACTGCTGCTGTATCCGGTGCTGTCGCAGCACGCCAGATATCGCCTGCACGCCGTGTCGTCCACCGGCAACGCGGTGCAGCTGCAGCTGGTGCCGGAAGACCGGAAGATACCGTTCGTTGCCGGCCAGTTCGCCTTCCTTTCCTTCGAGCACGAAGGCTTGCGCGAGCCGCATCCATTCACCATCGCCAGCGCGGAACAGGCCGATGGCAGCATCACCTTCATGGTCCGCGCGCTGGGCGACTACACGCAGCAGGTGGTCAGGGAAGCAAAGCCCGGCATGGTCGCGCAGGTCTATGCGCCATTCGGACATTTCAAGCGTGAAGCCAAAGGCCGCGCCGAGATCTGGATCGCCGGTGGCGTGGGCGTTACGCCCTTCATCTCATGGCTCCAGGATTCCGAAGCGGACGGCATGGAACGCGTGACCTTCTTCCACTTCTTCACGCCGGGACGTGAACTTCCCCAAGGTATGGACCTGGAGAAAATGGCGCAGGAACGAGGCGTCGAGCTGGTCAACATCTCGACCGGTCCGAATACCGAGGAATTCCGCCAGCGGCTCATCCAGCGGGTGACGGAAGTCGGAGGCCTCGACATCCAGATCAGCTTCTGCGGCCCTGCGGGACTGCTGCAGCAGGTGCGCCACCTGATGCGGGAAGCTGGCGTCGCGGAAGATCGCCTGCGCTACGAACTGTTCGAGTTCCGTTGAGGCGTGCAGGACGCGCCATGAATGGTGCGCCTGCGCCTTGAAAGCTTGTACTACCCGAACAGCGCACCCGCTTTCACGAGTGCTGTCCGATACGAAAACCGGAAAAGGCCGATATGAACCGGCCGGGGCGGGCGCAAG
>CAYRJS010000481.1:0-1692 GCA_964424535.1 uncultured Aquimonas sp. | reverse complement strand
GCCCAGAAGTGCACGATCGACAACCGATAGGAATAGATCGGGCGCTGGGCCTGCTTGGGCACGAAGTAGTACATCATCGCCAGGTAGCCCACGGTCAGCAGGAAGGCCACACCGTTGTGCCCGTACCACCACTGCGCCATGGCATCGACCGCGCCGGAATAGACCGAATAGGACTTCCACAGCTCGGCCGGCATCACGATGTTGTTGACGATATGCAGCAACGCCACCGCGATCACGTAGGCGCCGAAGAACCAGTTGGCCACATAGATATGCTTGACCCGGCGCTTGGCGATGGTGCCGAAGAACAGCCAGCCATAGGCCACCCAGACCACCGCGATCAGGATGTCCAGCGGCCATTCCAGTTCGGCGTACTCCTTGCTCTGGGTAATGCCCAGCGGCAGGGTGATCACCGCCCCCAGCATGGCGGCCTGCCAGCCCCAGAACACGAAACTGGCGAGCTTGTCGGAGATCAGCCGCACATGGCTGGTTCGCTGCACCACGTACAGGGACGTGGCAAACAGGATCGAACCGCCAAAGGCGAAGATCATGCCGTTGGTATGCAAGGGCCGCAGCCGGCTGTAAGTGAGCCAGGGCAGATCGAAGTTGAGAGAGGGCCAGTACAACTGGGCGGAAATAAGCACCCCAACCGCCATGCCGATGATGCCCCAGACCACGGTAGCCACCGCAAACTGGTTCACCACCTTGGTGTTGTAGGTTTCCTGCAACATTGCCGATGACATGACATACCTCAATGAAAAGTCATGTTGATGCTGCGCGATTTCGGTTTTCCGCGCTTGATCACGGTCAAATCCTGCGAAAAATTGCAAAAACTTGACCCACAACCACGCCCGCGGGAAGCATCCCGAAACGGCGCAATTGCGGCAAAATGGCTCTACCACAGATACGGCAGCAGACACATGTCGAAACTCGGGATCGGGCTGACCAGCGCCCTGGCATGGCTGGTGGCTTGCAGCGGTGGACAGGCGCTGGCCCATGACGCCACCGTCACGGCGCCCATGGTCGTTCTGCCCCCGGCCGGAGCCGCGCCGGATTACCAGTTGGGCGGAGCCTATCCGCCCGATCCACAAGTGCAGATCGTGGCCCGCGACCGCGAGGACGCACCGGCACCGGGCCTGTATTCGATCTGCTACATCAACGGCTTCCAGACCCAGCCACACGAACTTTCCCTGTGGCCAAGCAACCTCATCCTGCACCACAACGGCCAGCCGGTCGGCGATCCCGACTGGCCCGGTGAATACCTGCTCGATATCACCACGGCAGCCAATCGCGCCGCCATCCTCGCCCTCGTGAAACCCTGGATCGTAGGCTGCGCCGATGACGGCTTTGCCGCCGTGGAATTTGACAACCTCGACACCTATACACGGGCCAACGGTCTGATCAGCCGCAGCCATGCCGTGGCCATGGCCAGCCTCTACGTTGGCGAAGCCCATACCCAGGGATTGGCCGCAGCGCAAAAAAACGCCGCCGAGGATTCCAGCATATTCCGCAACCAGGCCGGTTTTGATTTCGCCGTCAGCGAAGAATGTGCCGCCTGGAACGAATGTGGGGATTACACCAGCGTCTATGGCGTTCACGTCATCGACATTGAATACCCCGACGGGCTTTCCGTGCCCTTCCAGCAAGCCTGCCTCGACAACCCCGACGTGCCCTCGATGGTGTTGCGCGATCTCG
>CAYRJS010000480.1:0-1693 GCA_964424535.1 uncultured Aquimonas sp. | reverse complement strand
GGAATCCAGGCGGCGGCGTAACTGCAGGCAGGCCGCACTTTCCAGCCCTGGGCGCGTGCGGTATCAAGGGCAAAGCGGGTCAAAGCCCCGGCGATGCCGCGTCCACCCACGGCGGCAGGCACCTGGGTATGGGTGATGATCATCACGCCATCGGCAAGCTGGTAGTCGATGCTGCACGCATGCCCATCGATCGTGGTCACAAATTGCTGGTGCTCGGGCTGATGGACGATATCAAGTGAACTCATGGGTATGGCCTCTGGATCAACCTGGTGGCCAGCTCATATGGCGGCCGGCCAGCAAGTGCAGGTGAATGTGGTAGACGCTCTGGCCACCATGGCGGTTGCAGTTCATCACCACCCGATAGCCATCCTCGGCCAGGCCCTGGGCCTTGGCGTAATCGGCAGCGGCCAGCATCAGGCGTCCCAGCAGTTCGGCCTGATCGGCACGCGCATCGTTGAGGGTGGCAATGAATTCCTTGGGAATGAACAGGATATGCGTGGGTGCCGCCGGGGCGATATCACGAAAAGCGAGGATGTGATCGTCTTCGTAAACGATATCGGCCGGGATTTCCCGGCGGATGATCTTGCCGAACAAGGTGTCGTTGCTGTCGCCCATGGGTATCCTCAAGGCAAAGGGGCAGTGCGGGCCATCTTAGCGCAGTCAATCGGCTGACTGGCGGGCACCAAAGGCATGGGCCAAGGTGCCACGGTCGATATATTCCAGTTCCCCGCCCAGGGGCACGCCATGGGCCAGGCGCGTGGGCTTGATGCCGTGTCGACGGGCCATCTGAGCCAGATAGTGGGCCGTAGCCTCACCTTCCACGGTGGGGTTGGTGGCAATGATCATCTCGCTCACCTCGCCTTCGGCCAGACGGGCATCGAGCAAGTCCAGGCCCAATTCACGCGGACCCAGGCCATCGAGCGGAGACAGCCGCCCCTGAAGGACGAAATACAGACCCCGAAAGCCGGTGGCCTGTTCGATCGCAAGCTGGTCGGCCGGCATTTCGATGACACACAGCAAGCTGGCATCACGGCTGGGGTTGGTGCACAGGGTGCACAGGTCGGTATCACTGAAGTTGCGGCAGCGCTGGCAATTGCCGATGCCGTCCATGGCCTCGGTGAGAACCTGGGCCAAACGCCGACCGCCATCGCGATTGCGCTCCAGTAGATGGTGCGCCATGCGTTGGGCGGTGCGGGCGCCGACACCGGGCAGGCAGCGCAGGGCTTCGACCAGACGTTCGAGCGTGGGGGAAGAACTCATGCGTGCCGCAACTCAAGCCGCATCAAAACAGGCCCGGAATTTTCATGCCCGGCGGCAGGCCCATGCCGGCAGTGGCGCTGGCCATATGCTTGCTGCTTTCCGTGTTGACCTTGTTGACGGCGTCGTTGATGGCGGCGGCAATCAGGTCTTCCAGCATTTCCAGATCATCGCCAGCGGCAGCCGGATCGATGCGTACCCGACGAGCTTCCATCTTGCCGGTCAGGGTGACTTCGACCATGCCGCCACCGGCTGAACCGGTGACTTCAATGTGAGCCAGTTCTTCCTGGGCTTTCTGCAGGTTTTCCTGCATGCGCTGGGCCTGTTGCATCAGGTTGCCGAGTTGTCCTCGCATGGGGTGCTCCTTGGATGGTTGAATGGGGTCGATGGATCAGGATGGATCACGCGGACGGATCGATTCGGTGCGGATGCTGGC
>CAYRJS010000479.1:0-1707 GCA_964424535.1 uncultured Aquimonas sp. | reverse complement strand
GCCTGCGGGCCCTGGCCGGCATCGTCCTGGTCGTGGTGGCCTTGCGCATGCTGGGCTTGAATCCGCGCTTTGGGGCATTCGGCGTTATCGGCGAACGCATCTGGGTGGGTCTTGGCCCGATTCGTTCGCGCCTGTTGCCGGCCACCACTCCGCCGCGCCGGTTTGCCCTGGGCATGGTCTGGGGTTGGCTGCCGTGTGGCTTGTCTGGAACCATGCTGGCGGCGGCCTGGCTGCAGGCCAATGCCGTGGGCGGGGCGGCCTTGATGATGGCCTTTGGCTTGGGGACCTTCCCGGCCATGCTGCCCTTGTCCTGGAGTGGCGCGCGCTGGCGGGCTCGACCTGGACAAAGACGTGTTGCCGGTTATCTGGTTCTGGTTGCCGGCCTGTTGACCATCGCCGCGCCCTGGCTGATGCAGGTGCCGGCTCTGCACGGTGCCCTGGCGGCCTTGGGTTGTCTGCCGCGATAAAGGGACCGAAAGCTCAGTCGATCTGCAGCGGTCCTGACCCGGGCAGGCGCGTGACCAGGTCTGCGCCCATAAGCCGGGCTGGGGTATAGGCGCCGCCTGCAGGTTGGTTCGTCAACAGGTGTTCAACCACGGCCAGCGAGCCGCTGACGGTCAGGCTGTAGCCGTTGGCGGTACGGATGCGCGCGGTTTTCTTTTCCCCGCGGGCATTGATTGCCTCGCCCCAGACGAAGGTGGGCAGGCGCGCGCGTTGGTCCGCGTCGGGGCCTGTCACGGTGCGGGCGATGCGGGCCTTGATCCATTTTTGCACCCACGCTAACCCCAGCAGTGGGCGGATCCAGTTGGCGCGCCGGGCACGGGCGATCATGCGGGGCGATCCGGGGATGAACACCCGGATATTGGCGATGCCGGTGGTGTGGTAGGCCGTGGATACATCGCCCCAGGGAATGGTCATCGCGGTCTTTTCGCCATTGCCAAAGTCGATGCGGCGCACCTCATGGGCCAGGGGCACGGTGATGATCGTGCCATCGCGGCGAAGTTTGCCGCCCTGGGCCAGGCCCTCGATCGAGGTCTTGGCCGTGCCGGGGGAAAAGCCCGAGCGCGAATCAAAACCCAGGGCCAGGTCTGTTGCATCCGGCAGGGCCTGCTTCAGCGCCGCGGCCACGCAGTCGGTGGGAATGACATCAAAGCCGACACCGGGACACAGGACCACGTCGGCTTCCCGGGCGCGCGCGTCCAGCGCTTGCGCCTGTTCGAACACCGCGATTTCGCCGGTGATATCCAGATAGTGCGTGCCGGTAGCAAGGCAGGCTTCCAGCATTGGTGCGGCGGTGGCCGAGAACGGGCCGGCACAGTTCAGTACCAGGGTCAGATCCTGGAGTTGCGTGGCCAATGCGGTCGCATCGTCCAGAACAAAAACCCGCGCTTCCAGTTCCAGGGTACGCGCCAGCGCCTCAACGGATTCGCGCCGGCGACCGGCCAGCACCGGCTTGAGTCCACGCCGCGCTGCTTCCTGGGCGATCAGCGCCCCGGTATAGCCATTGGCGCCATAGATCATCCAGCGTTGGGCATGGGGAATGTCGTGCTGTGGGCTCATGGCATTGCTCCTGGGCAAAACGAGGCCACCGTCCTTGGGTCCGGGATTCAGGCCAAGGCCCGGTGCCGGAGCGTCAACGGTTCGCCCTTCAAAACCACTCGGTCAAGGAAATGCCCAGACCGATATAGGTGGATTTGTGGTTGTAGT
>CAYRJS010000478.1:0-1710 GCA_964424535.1 uncultured Aquimonas sp. | reverse complement strand
TCAGGCATGAACACACCGCACTGGCACCTTCCGGTTACAAGCTGCCGATCACACGATGCGTATGCAACGTGTGGGCGGCGGCAGCGCACCGGATGCGCGCGTGGCGGTGCAGACCGGTGTCACGGTGCGCAACGCGGGATGTCTGCTGTTCATGACATGACGCAGGAGTGGCGCGGTGAACTTCAATCAGATGATATTGATCGGATTTCTGGCATGCCTGGGCGCAGGCGTCCTGTTCATTGGTGCGCAGTTGCTGTGGTACCTGCTGCTCCGGCTTCACGTCTCACGTTCGCGCGTCCGAGTGGTTCGAGTTCACGGCGATGTCGTCATCAACGCTACCGTCCGGCCTCCGGCTAGACTCGACGATTGATCGTGCATCTGCTGCTGCGCAGTTACGTGGCTCACTCCCGCAACGTGAGATTGGCCGGTCGCAGGTTGGTGTAGCGCCGCAGCGTTCCCCAATCCAGATGCCCGGAGAACTGGGCCACTTCATGGATCTGGTAGCCAGCTTCAAACAGGCGGCTGATGCCCTCATGGCGCAGGTCGTGAAAGTGCAGGTCTTCGATTCCCAGGTGCTGGCAGGCACGCATGAAGTTGCCTTGGGCCGACACCGCCTTGTACGGAAAAATCCGCTCATCCGTGCAGGGCTGGCGCTGGATGATCGCCATCGCTTGCCGGGTCAGTTTGACGGTGACGTGGTTGCCTTTGCTGCCCTTCGGGCTCTTCATGTCGCGTACCACGATGGTCATCGCCTGTTCGTTGATGTCTTCCCAACGCAACCGGAAGATTTCCCCTTGCCTACGTGTGGAAGCAATGGCGAAGTCCACCACGTCGGACATCGGAATGCGGGTCCGGTGGCGGGATTCGGCGAATCGGGCGTGAAGTCGAGTGAGTTCGTCGTCGGAAGGACGGCGCTCCCGGCGCGTACTCTCGGCCACCAGTTCCAGATGCAGGGCCATGTGGATCCCGCTGTTGAGCGCTTCCAGTTGCACCGGATGGCCCCACGCACCGCGTGCCACCTTCAACACCACACGTAGCCACTTCAGGTCCATGTACGCCGTACTGGGTTTGGCACCGGCCAGCAGGCGCTGGCGCACATGGTCCACGACCATTTCCGGGGTCAGGGCCGTGGCATCCCAGTGCCCGAGTCGCTTCTGCAGGTCCATCAGAAAATAGGTCTTGGCCTTGGACCACTGCTTGATCGGATAGAACTCGGCCACGTAGCGGTCCACCAAGGCTGAGAGCAGAACTGCACGCTTGGCTGCGAGCGCTGCGACGGCCTTTTCCCCGACCCCATCGCGCTTGAGTTCAGCCTCACGGTGACGGCTCCACTGCTGGGCACCGGGTTTGTCGGGAAAGGTGCGCGTTTCCTGATGCAGGACGCGATTGCCGCGCATGATGCGAATGGTGGCGCGATAGCTGCGGCTGCCGTCCTTGCGACGACGTGCGATGATGGTGGCCAATGGGTTGCTCCTTGAAACCTGCGCAATCGACGTGGCGCAGTACGGGAGCAGTATCGGCAATCACCCTGACCCAAGTCACTGATTTGTAAGACCTGTGGAGCAGTGGATTAAACCCGCCATGTTTGGCGCAAATCCAGAGAAAAGGTCGAAAGATCATCGCCTTATGGGGTATTGGGGCAGAGAGTCCGTTTTACTCAGCCGTTAGACCGCACAAGACATGGCCCAGTCTCTCAAACCGCTCCTCCCA
>CAYRJS010000477.1:0-1713 GCA_964424535.1 uncultured Aquimonas sp. | reverse complement strand
CGCAGCGCCATGACGATTTCTTCCATCGCGGCATTGCCGGCGCGTTCGCCGATGCCATTGATCGTGCATTCGACTTGACGCGCGCCATTCTCGACCGCGGCCAGTGAGTTGGCCACGGCCAGGCCCAGATCATCGTGGCAATGCGAGGAAAAGATGACGTTCTCCGCGCCACGCACATTCGCCCGCAACCAGGCGAACAGTTCGCCGTATTCGGCCGGCACGGCATAGCCCACGGTGTCGGGGATGTTGACCGTGGTGGCGCCAGCCTGGATGGCCACTTCCAGGGCCTTGACCAGAAATTCCCGATCCGAACGCGAACCGTCTTCGGCGGAAAACTCCACATCCTCGCAATACGAACGCGCCAGGGCTACGTGGGTGGCAATGGAATCGAGCACTTCGCTGCGGCTCATGCGCAGCTTGTGCTCCATATGCAGGTCGGACGTGGCAATGAAGGTGTGGATGCGGGATTTTTCCGCCGGCTCCACGGCCGCTGCCGCGCGCTCGATATCGTGCTGCTGGCAACGCGCCAGCGCCGCCACCGTGCTGCCCTTGACTACGCTGGCAATGGACTTGACCGCATTGAAATCGTCCGGGCTGGCGGCGGCAAAACCGGCTTCGATGATGTCCACACCAAGCTCGGCAAGCTGCTGGGCAAGGATGAGCTTTTGCGCCGTGGTCATCGAGCATCCGGGGGACTGCTCACCATCACGCAGGGTGGTATCGAAGATGCGTACATAATCGCTCATGGCTTGCCTCGTTGCGGTGATTCAGATGGTGCTGCGGGAGAAGCGGGATGTTGCAGTCCGTCATTCCCGCCAGGACGGGAATGACGGCGGTGCATGATTTACGCGTTGGCCTTCTTGGCCGATGCTGAATCCTTCAACCAGCTCATCGAAGCACGCAGGCGCTTGCCCACTTCCTCGATGGGATGGTCCAGATCCTTCTGCTTGAGGGCCTGGTAATTGGCACGGCCAGACTTGTGCTCGGCAATCCATTCCCGGGCAAAGGTGCCGTCCTGGATTTCCTTGAGCACCTTGCGCATCTGCTCGCGGGCATGGGCATCGACCACGCGCGGGCCATGGGTGAGGTCGCCGTACTGCGCGGTTTCGGAAATGAACTGGTGCATGCGCGCCAGCCCGCCCTCGTTGAGCAGATCGACGATCAGCTTGAGCTCGTGCAGCACTTCGTAATAGGCGATCTCGGGCTGGTAGCCAGCCTCCACCAGGGTCTCAAAACCCTGCACCACCAGCTCGGTGGCACCGCCGCAGAGCACGGCCTGCTCGCCGAACAGGTCGGTCTCGGTTTCTTCCTTGAAGGTGGTCTGGATCACGCCACCGCGGGTGCCACCGATGCCATCGGCATAGGCCAGGGCCAGTTCCTTGGCCTTGCCGGTAGCGTCCTGATGGATGGCAAACAGCGAGGGTACACCCCGGCCTTCCTCGTACTGGCTGCGCACCAGCGCGCCAGGGCCCTTGGGCGCGACCAGAATCACGTCCAGATCCTTGCGCGGAGTTATGGCACCAAAATGCACGTTGAAACCGTGGGCAAACAGCAGGGCCGCGCCGGGCTTGGCCAGCGGTGCCACGACCTTTTCATACAGCTCAGCCTGGACCATGTCGGGCGTGAGCAGGGCGATCAGGTCAGCCTTGGGCACGGCATTTTCCGGCGTATCCACCGCCAGCCCATCTTCCTGCGCCTGCTTGAAGCTGGCGC
>CAYRJS010000476.1:0-1715 GCA_964424535.1 uncultured Aquimonas sp. | reverse complement strand
GGCGTGGTTCGTCCGCTGGGCGGCGCTCCTCGCGCGGCGGCGCCTTGAAGCCCAGTTTCATCAACTGGTCCTTGAGGGAGTCACTCATGGTGGTAATGCTCAGTAGTGTGGGGGCGGCTCGTTCGCCGCCGGCGGCACCAGCCCGTCACGCAAGCTGCCCAGCTCCGCGCTGGCCTGCGCCAGGGCATGCCGCAATGCCTCCAGCCCCAGGCGCTGCTGGTTGACCAGATCACTGAGCTCACTCAAGGCAAGCTCCTGGAAGGCAAGGCGGGTTTCGATTTCAACAAGGCGGGCATCATGGTCCATGCGCGAATTCTAACGCGGATGCGCTTGCGGCGATGGCTTTGTGCGTTTCGCTGCGGGCTCGTGTAACTACGCCATTTGCGGTACAGCCCGGATCGGCGATGATCCGGCCAGACTTCACGGGATTCGGCATGGACATTTCTCTGGCTTTCTACATCCTTGGCGGGTTGCTGATGCTGGTGGGCATCATTGGCATCGTGCTGCCGGCGCTGCCGGGCGTGCCACTGATGTTCGCCGGCATGTTGATGGTGGCGTGGGCGGGTGATTTCAGCCTGCTCGGGCCGGGCATGCTGGTGGTACTCGGCGTTTTGACGCTGCTGTCGGTGCTGCTGGATGTTCTGGCGGGGCTGATCGGCGCGCAACGTGTGGGAGCGAGCCGGCTGGCGCTGGCGGGGGCCGCGATCGGTACCGTGGTCGGGCTCTTTTTCGGCCTGATCGGTGTGGTGTTCGGGCCGTTTATCGGCGCCTTTCTGGGGGAACTGGCCTACAGCCGCAAAAGCACGCTGGCCACACGCGTGGGCGTCGGCACCTGGATCGGCCTGCTGCTGGGCACCATCGCGAAGATCGGTATCGCCTTCCTGATGCTGGGCGTGTTCGTGCTGGCACTGCTGCTGTAGCCGGAAAGCCGCTTCCAGAACGGCCAACGCCGATGCACAGGCGGCATCGGCGTTGGTTGCAAAGCTTCGGCAGTCAGCGAATCAGCCGCTGGCTTTCTTCGCCTTTGCCAGCTTCAACCAGGTGTCGACCACGGTGTCAGGATTGAGCGACACCGATTCGATGCCCTCTTCCATCAGCCACTGCGCCAGATCCGGATGGTCGCTCGGGCCCTGGCCGCAGATGCCGACGTACTTGCCGCGGGCACGGGCGGTCTTGATCGCCATCGACAACAGCTTCTTGACCGCCGGGTCGCGCTCGTCGAACAGGTGCGCGACGATGGACGAATCGCGGTCCAGCCCGAGGGTGAGCTGGGTCAGGTCGTTGGAGCCGATCGAGAAACCATCGAAGATGTCGAGGAACTCGTCGGCCAAAAGCGCGTTCGAGGGCACTTCGCACATCATGATGATCTTCAGGCCGTTCTCGCCCTGGCGAAGGCCATTCTTCGCCAGCACCTCGATGACCTTGCGGCCCTCATCCAGCGTGCGCACGAACGGGATCATCACCCACAGATTGTCCAGCCCCATATCCTCGCGCACGCGCAGCACCGCGCGGCACTCCAGCTCGAAGGCCTGCGCGAACGAGGGATCGACATAGCGGCTGGCGCCACGGAAGCCGATCATCGGGTTCTCCTCGTCCGGCTCGTAGCGCTGGCCGCCGATGAGGTTGGCGTATTCGTTCGACTTGAAATCGCTCAGCCGCACGATCACCGGGTTGGGCGCGACCGAGGCGGTCAGCGTGGCGATGCCTTCGGCCAG
>CAYRJS010000475.1:0-1719 GCA_964424535.1 uncultured Aquimonas sp. | reverse complement strand
ACGAGATCATGAAGGAAGTGATCTCGCGCGGAATGGGACTGGGCGGCCGCTGAGCAGGCCGCGCCGGACACCTGCCGCGATGCGGCCGGGTGCCGGCAGCGCCGCCCAGGGGAATGACAGGCTCAGTGCGCCGGGGACGCGGGCGCGGTGCCGACGGCATCGCGGTACCGCTGACAGAACGCCGTTGGCCGGAAGTCGTGCAGGAACACGGCGGCCCCCTCCAGGGGGTAGGTGAACAGTGGCGGTGAAAGCCCGTTCAGGGCATCAAGGAATGCCCGGTTGTTGGCAACGATCTGGTTGGTGGCCACGACCCAGGTCCGTCCGGCATCGGGTTCCTTGCAGATTCGTCGAACGGTTGACAGGATGTTGTGCTGCTCGTTCGCGGTCGGCGTGTACTCGAACGTCGGCATGTCTTCAAGGCCGACCCTGGGCGAATAGAAGTGGTAGAAGTGATGTGTCCAGCTGCTGAACATGGCGTGATCGCCAGGTTCGCGATGGGCCGCGACGTATTCGAGCGCCGTTCTGAGATCCTGGAAGTTGTGTGGATGCAAGGTCACATGGGCGCTGAGCCGGACGGGAACCAGCAGCGTCGCCACGGCCAGGGCGGCGGCTGGCCACCAGGCGGTCCATCGGTGGGTGAGGTCATGAATCTTCTGCACGAGTGCGGCCAGCGCGAGGAACACGAAGGGCACCAGGAAAAGGATGAGGCGGGCGCGAAAGGGGTACTGGTGCAGCGCCGAGGCCCCCAGGGCAGCCATCAAGGACAAGGTGCCGGTGGCCGCTGCCCGTCCACCCAGGCGGGCCAACGGCCATACGCCTGCGGCCGTGAGCGCGAGAAGCAGGATGTTGGAAACGCTGAACCAGCCGGGAAGCACTTCACGAAATGCCGTGCCCATCTGGCTCATTGCCAGGTAGACCAGACCGAGCGCCGCTTCGCCGAACCAGCGCAGATGGTCCAGGTTCTTGGGCGGAAACGGTGCGAAGCTGTTGGCCCAGAAGACCGCCAGATAGTGGTTGCCCGGTACCGAGCGAAGCGTCAGGACGTAGTTGATGGAGAAACTGGCCAGCCAGGCCAGCCCGGCCGCCGTGACGGCCAGCCAGGCCGACTTTTCACGCCGTCGCGCCATCTCCAGCCAGAGCGTCAGGCCGCTGCCAGCGAGAACGAAGACGCTCGGGTGCGACAGCCATACGCAGGCCGCGCCAACCAGCCCGAGCCAGAGGGCGTCCCGTGCCGCCTGGTCTGGTCTGAACCGCAGTGTCAGCCACAGGATCAGCATGGTGCAAAGCACGTCGCCCTCGTACTGCTTGAACTCCGCGCTGTAGTAGATCAGTGCGGGTGATGCGGCCACCAGGGCAACGAAGGTCGCGCGCGCTGCGAATGCGGGAAACAGTTGGCGCGCGATGGGCAGGGCCAGACCCAATGCCGCCAGCCCGCACACCAGCGAGAGCAGCCGCAAGGACCACTCGTGTGTGCCGAAGAGGCTGGTGATCGCCTTCACCAGTACCAGGAATGCCAGCGGAGCCGCCTGGTTGTTGCCCAGCGGCTGGAAGATCAACGCCGAGAATCCCCGGTCGGCGAAGGTGGCAACCAGCAGGATTTCATCGTGCCAGAGTGATCGATTGAGAAGGTAATGGTGCAGCCGACATGCCACGCCAACGGCGATGACCAGTAGGAGCCAGACAGTGGAAGCGCGCATCCCCTCGGGGCGCAGAAGGGAG
>CAYRJS010000474.1:0-1722 GCA_964424535.1 uncultured Aquimonas sp. | reverse complement strand
CGAACTCGGCCTCATCCCACTGGCCCTGAGTCGGAATTTCGACCTCCACCACGGTGGCACCGGCAGCACGCAGACTTTCCATGGCGGCGGACATGGCGGCATCGGCATCCGGGTGCATGCCCATGGCCGTGCGCAAAACGCCCAGACGGGCGCCACGCAGGCTATCGGTGCGCAGGTGCTGCTGGTAATCGACACCGTAGCGTGGGTCCTCTGCTGCGCCGGGGTCGGTCGCATCCCGGGCCGCCAGCGCCGTCAGAACGATAGCCGCATCGGCCACGTTGCGGGTCATGGGCCCGGCCGTATCCTGGCTGATGGCAATGGGCACGATGCCGCTGCGGCTGACCAGACCCACGGTGGGTTTGATCCCGACCAATCCGGCCACGGCCGAGGGGCACGCGATGCTGCCATCGGTTTCGGTGCCGATGCCGATCGTGGCCAGGCTGGCGGCGATGGCGGTGCCGGTACCGGAACTGGAACCGCAGGGGTTGCGATCCAGCACATAGGGATTCTTGGTCTGTCCGCCGACACCGCTCCAGCCGGAGATCGATCGGGTGGAGCGAAAATTGGCCCATTCGCTCAGATTGGTCTTGCCCAGAATCACCGCGCCGGCCGCACGCAGTCGGGCCACGACGAAGGCATCTGCCTCGGGGATATTGTCGGCCAGGGCCAGCGAACCGGCCGTGGTCGCCATCGGCGGGGCATCGATATTGTCCTTGAGCAATACCGGGATGCCGTGCAAGGGTCCGCGCAGCTGGCCGGCACGACGCTCGGCATCCAGGGCCGCAGCATCGGCCAGGGCATGCGGGTTGGTGACAATGATGGAATTGAGCTTGGGGCCGTTGCGATCCAGGGCTTCGATTCGGTCAAGGTAAGCCTGGGTCAGATCCTGGCTGCTGAATTCGCCAGCCTGCATGCGGGCCTGCAGGTCGCCCACACTGGCTTCTTCCAGATTGATGGCGGGCTTTGCCGGTCTGGTAGCCGGCGCCTGGGTTTGGCACGCCGTCAGGAACAGGACGAGCACGGCAGACAGGATCGTACGCATGGCGGTTCTGAATTTCCCCGGGGGCGACAAGGGTTGCTCACCGTGTCGGCAAACGCAAGCCGGCAAACGGGGATTGATGCACCGTTTTTAAGGCGTTGGCCAAGGCAACAGTTGCGGGTCCAGGCGCGTGGTGAACCAGGTCAGGCCCCAGTGCAGATGTGGACCAGTGGCTCGCCCGGTGGCACCGACGGCACCGATGATGTCGCCTTGCTCGACCCGTTGCCCCACCTGCACATCCAGGCGTGACAGATGCAGGAAATTGGAACCCAGGCCGTGGCCGTGGTCGATCAGGATCGTGCCGCCGGTCAGGTACAGATCCGGATCGGCAAAGACCACCGTGCCGCCGGCAGGCGCCAATACCGGCGTGCCTTGCGCCACGGCGATATCGGTCCCCGAGTGCGGGGCACCGGGGGTGCCGTTGTAGATGCGTTGGCGACCAAAACGTCCACTGACCCGGCCACTGACTGGCCAGATAAAGCTGGCAAAGGCGTCGACATAGGGTTCATCGCGCGTGCGTTGGGCCGCCACCGCGGCCTGTTCGCGGGCAATGCGGGCGGCGATCGCCGGCGGTGGATCAACGGTTTTCTGGGGCACGCCCTGAACCCGTTCAACGGGCCAGTCACGTCGGGTCACGGCGATATCCCGGCGTTCGCGGCTTCCATCCGGGTAGGTGATCTGCA
>CAYRJS010000473.1:0-1725 GCA_964424535.1 uncultured Aquimonas sp. | reverse complement strand
GCGCGACGGCGGCGAACACTTCACCACGATGATCCGTCCGACGATGGAGGAGCCCGCTTGGCGGGCTCTCAGACTGCTGACAAACCCCGTCATTTTTGGCGGGGTTTTTCTTTGTTCGTTGTCCGTGGAGGTTTTGGTGCAAGGGATGATCGTGTGGGCGCGGCTTATGCAGACCGCGGGTTGGCTTTTGGGGTTAGCGCCAGGGCGATCTTCTTGATGTTCTGTGCGGCGGCGGCAATCAGGCACTGGACGCGCACGCGTGTCAGACTTCGAAAGCGGGCGTAGCGGTGGCCATGCAACTGCTTGGCATCGGCGAAGGAGCGTTCCACCGTTTCCTTGCGGCGCTTGTAGATGGCCTTGCCCCAGCCCGTCAGCCGATGGGCGTCGGTGCGCTCGCGGGCATCTTGCCAGACATGGCGGGTGATCAGCCGGGTGGCGTTGGCGCTTGTCGTGCAGGACGCCAGCAGCGGACAGTCGCGGCAGATGGCCGGATCGGATTTGTAATGGCGGTAGCCGTTGCGGTCGGTGGTGGCGTAGGCCAGCACCTGGCCCTGTGGGCAGCGATAGCCATCAAGCTCGGCCTCATGGCGAAAGGCGTTCTTGCGCATCATGCCCGGCCTTGGCGGTGTCGGATTACGATAGCCGGTGACGCCGTGAATGCTGCGCTCCTCAAGCCCTTTGGCGATGCCGGGCGTGGCATAGCCGGCATCCAGCCCGACGGCCCCGACATCAAAGCCGAAGCGTTCGACCTGACGGTCGAGGCGACCAAGATAGACAATCGAGTCATGCACATTGGCCGGCGTGGCGAATGTGTCGGTGATGATGGCATGGCGGCCATCGACCGTGCGGTGATCGAGGTAGAAGAACCCCTTCGGCTTGCCCTCGCGCACCATGTAGCCCGCGTCCGGATCGGTGCGCGAGACCTTGGTCTGCTTGACTTTTGGCTCACGCGGCTTTTGCTTCAGCGGCTTCTGGTCATGCAGTGCCCGCTCAAGCTCGATCGCCCGGTCGAGCTCGCTCCAGTAGTCGGCGCGCGACTTCGCCACCATGGCAAGGTCGTATTTGCCCTTGTTGGCGTTGGCCTTCAGATGCGTGCTGTCCGTATAGAGCACCGTGCCGTCGACCAGCCCATGGCTGATCGCCTGCTCCACGATGCGGTCGAAGATCGCCTGCGGCACCTCTTCGTCGCGATAACGCCGCCGCCGGTTCTGCGACAGTGTCGAGGCGTCGAACACCTTATCCGTCAGTTTCAGCCGCAGGAACCAGCGATAGGCGACATTGACCTCGATCTCGCGCACCAGCTGACGCTCCGAGCGCACCCCGAACAGGTAGCCGAGAAACAGCGCCTTGAACATCAAGGTTGGATCGAGCGGCGGGCGGCCATTGTCGGCGCAGTAGAGCGGGGCCGTCAGATCGTGGATGAAGGAGAAGTCGATCACCTTGTCGATCTTGCGCAAAAGGTGATCGGCGGGAACCAGCTGATCGAGCGTCACCATCTCGAGCGCGGTCTGTTCGGGGGCCGGGCGTTGCAACATAGCCCAGTGAATCAAAAACCCCCGGCAAATGCCAGGGGTTTGTCAGCAGTCTGAACCCGGCGTAAGGCCGGGTTTTTTATGTCCAATATAATTGCAGAATTTCTATGATGGCTGCCCAGTCCCAATCAATATCAACTTCCATCACTGTTCGCGATGCCGATGATGCCGATATGGAAGCGGTGCATTCGAT
>CAYRJS010000472.1:0-1738 GCA_964424535.1 uncultured Aquimonas sp. | reverse complement strand
CTTTTGATACGCCTCGACGACGTCCAGCGGGTTCCCGCCGTGCGTCTCGACCACCTGGCCGTCGGTGACGATCTCGGTTTTCGCCTGCGCGCCAAAGCCGCTGGCGCGCAGGATGGTGCGCGCGGGCAGGCCGATGAAGCTGTAGCGGCCAAAGCGCTCGCCGCCGATGACGGACTCCAGCAAAAAGCTGTAGCGCCCGCCGCCCGGCCCGCCGGCCAGCTTGAGGTACAGCGACAGCGGGGTTTCGAGGTCGGCAAACGCCTCGCTCATCAACGGAATGCGGTTGTAGCCTTGCCCCGCCAGACTTTTGAATTCAAGTTCGGTGATCACGGGTGTCGAGCCTCCAGTTGCTCGTGGCAGCGTGCCCTGCCGTTCGGACTTTCTGTGTCGGCCCCCGCGTTGGGAAACCGGCCGTGCGCCCCTTGCAGGCGCGGTCGATCAATGCCAGCGTACAGGCTTGCGCCAACGCCAGGCCCCCTGGGCGGCGGTGCCCAGTGGCGCATCGAACGAACGGAAAGCGAACATGCGCGGCAGTGTAGCAAAGGACATCCTGCAAAACTCTGCCTCGGGCCTGGTAGGCGCCAGCGAACGCAGGCATGATCGACGCCCATGAAACAAAGCAGCCTTGAGCTGAACCTGGCGGTGATGAAGACACGCAAGCAAGTCTTGCTTGAACAGATGGATCAAGTGGTGCCCTGGGCAGCGCTGGTTGAGCTGATCGCGCCGTACTACCCCGAAGGGCGCAATGGCCGTCCACCGTTTCCTCTGGAAGTGATGCTGCGCACGCACTTCATGCAGCAATGGTTCACGCTGTCCGACCTGGCGATGCAAGAAGCCTTCTTCGACACTCCCGCCTACCTGCACTTTGCCGGGCTCGACCCCCACGGACGCATTCCCGACGAGAGCACCATCTTGCGCTTTCGCCATCGGCTGGAAAAGCACAAGCTGGCCGATCAGATCCTTGCCACCGTCAACGAGCTGCTGGCTGAGCGAGGGTTGCTTCTCAAAGCGGGCACCGCCGTGGATGCCACCCTCATTGCTGCGCCCAGCTCCACCAAGAACAAGGACAAGAGCAGAGACTGCGAGATGCACCAATCCAAGAAAGGCCAGCAGTGGTACTTCGGTATGAAGGCGCATATTGGCGTAGACGCCGACTCGGGCCTCGTGCACACCGTGCGCTGCAGTTCGGGCAATGTGGCTGACGTCACCGAAGGCAACAGCTTGCTGCATGGGCAGGAGCAAGACGTCTTTGCCGACGCGGGCTACCAAGGCGTGGACAAACGCCCTGATGCCAGGGGCAAGGCCTCTTGGCACATCGCCATGGGGCCGGGCAAGCGCAAGAAGCTCAATAAGGACAACCCCGTTGATGCGCTTATCGACGAACGCGAACGCGTGAAGGCGAGCATACGCGCCAAGGTTGAGCACCCCTTTCGGGTGCTCAAACGCCAGTGGGGTTACGTGAAGGTGCGCTATCGGGGCCTGAAGAAGAACGCAGCGCAGATCGTCACCTTGTTTGCGCTGTCCAACCTGTGGATGGCCCGCGGCAGCCTGATGTCGATGCAAGGAGCCAAGGCATGAGTGCGTCCGAAATCCGGGTGCAGGCCGTAAAGGGCGGCAAAGATCCGGCAAATCGGGCACCCAAGAGATGCTCAGTGGCCAAAACGCACCTGAATCACGCTTCATGAAATTCGGCAACTCCATAGCACGTCGGCATATGAGTTGTTCAGGACATCCTTAA
>CAYRJS010000471.1:0-1770 GCA_964424535.1 uncultured Aquimonas sp. | reverse complement strand
TCACCGCGACGCACGGAAACGATGGTGGTGGCGTGGAAGGATTCGGACATGGGGAACGGTTCCAGGCGGGAGTCCGACCGATATGGGGCCGGCCCGGGGATGATCAATGCCTGCACTCGCACCAGCCTGGCACCCGCCTCCAAATCTCTGCGTGGAGAAGGCTGTCAATAAACTATCAATCTTCATAAATTTGACAGTTGATTGACTGTCAATAAAATGTCAGTTCTGCTGAATTTGACAGTTGCAGACATGCCACTCCCGCTCACGCCACCTGCTCCTGCTTCAATCCTCAGCGATCCGGCCCGCCTGACCCGGATCCTCGCGACGCGCCAGCAACTGGACGATTCACGCTATCTGCATTGGGACCAGCTCCGTCATCGGCCCGCGCCCGAGCCGCTGGATCACGAGGAATGGTGGACGGCGCTGAAGCTCGTGCGCTCAGCCAGCTATCGGGAGTTGCCGTTCCGTGATCGTCACGGCCGCCCTTTCGTGTTGGGGACCTGTGACCGGGCGCTGGAACTGCTGCATGGCATCGACACTGCACTGGGCGACGCCTCCGCATCGGCCTATCCCATCGCGACCAGGGAAACGCGCGACCGTTACCTGGTCAGCAGCCTGATGGAGGAAGCGATCACTTCCAGTCAGATGGAGGGTGCCAGCACCACCCGCCAGGTGGCCGCTGCCATGCTGCGCAGCGGGCAAGCGCCGGCCGATGCCAGTCAGCGCATGATCTTCAACAACTATCACGCCATGGAGTTCGTGCGGAAACATGCCGATACCGCACTGACACCATCAATGGCCCTGGAACTACACCGGATACTCACCCGCGACACGCTTGAAGACACTGACGCCGGCCGACTCCAGAACGAGGACGAAACCCGCGTCACCGTGGTCAGCCACCTCGGCGGCACGTTGCTGCACGATCCACCTGCTGCCGCCGAACTGCCAACACGGCTCCGGTTGCTGTGTGAATTTGCCAACGGCAAGGCGTCATATCGCGGTTTCATGCATCCGATCATCCGCGCCATCCTGCTGCACTTCATGCTGGCCTACGACCACCCATTCGTGGATGGCAACGGGCGTACCGCACGGGCGCTGTTCTATTGGGGCATGCTGCATCAGGGCTATCGCCTGGCGGAGTTCCTGTCGATTTCGCGCATCATCAGGAAGGCGCATGCGCAGTACCGCGATGCGTTCCTGCATACCGAAACCGATGACAACGACACGACCTATTTCGTGTTGCATCAGCTCGGCGTGATCGACCGGGCCATTCGTGACCTGCATACCTACCTGGCCCGGAAACAGGATGAGATGCGCCAGGTGGAGTCGCTGATGCGCGATTCCCGCAACTTCAATCACCGCCAGCGCGCGCTGCTCGCTCATGCGCTGCGCCACCCCGGTTTCGTCTACACCTTCGAATCCCACGGCAACAGTCACAACGTGGTACTGGCAACCGCGCGCACCGATCTGCTGGGGCTGCTCGAATCTGGTCTTCTGGAAGAAATCGCAAAGCGCGGACACGCACGCGCCTTCCGTGCCCCGCGGGATATCGCCGAACGGCTGCGGACCGGCTGACTTCAGGAACCGGAGTCGGTCTGGTTCCTGCGCCGCGCCCTCGGGTGCGCAGCATCGTAGACCCGCGCCAGGTGCTGAAAATCCAGGTGGGTGTAGATCTGCGTGGTGGAGATGTCGGTGTGACCGAGCAGTTCCTGGGTGCCGCGCAGGTCCTGCGAGGATTCCAGCGTATGACTGGCAGAGGCATGACGCAGC
>CAYRJS010000470.1:0-1773 GCA_964424535.1 uncultured Aquimonas sp. | reverse complement strand
TCAAGTGGAACTTCCTCGTCACTCCCGCGCAGGCGGGAGTCCAGTGTCTCTGCTTTTAATGGACTGAAGTCGTTGGATGTCCACTTTCGCAGGCATGACCGCCTTGGCCAGGCTTTTCTCAGACCAGCAAAAGTCACATTCGCCCGTTTCTGGCCTAGGATGCCTGCCAATGCCATAACGCTTTCAACAAGGACTTTTGATGCCCACCTGGTCTGCTCCCGCCCTGATCCGCGCCAAGCGCAACGGAACTGCCCTGAGTGCCGAACAATGTCGGGCGCTGGCGCATGGTGTTGCTGCCGAGCACTGGAGTGAAGGCCAGATTGCGGCCTTCTGCATGGCAGTGGCGTGGCGGGGCATGAGCGCATCTGAATGTCGCGATTTCACCCTGGCTTTGCGCGACTCGGGGCGTTGCCTGGACTGGAGCGATCTGCCCGGTCCGGTGCTGGACAAACACTCCACCGGCGGCGTGGGGGATGCGGTAAGCCTGGCTTTGGCACCATTGGTGGCGGCTTGCGGCGGTTTTGTGCCGATGATTTCCGGTCGCGGTCTGGGACATACCGGCGGCACCCTCGACAAGCTCGAAAGTCTGGCCGGCTACAACGTCAATCCAACGCCCGAGCATCTACATCGGATCGTGCGTGAAGTTGGTTGCGCCATCGTCGGTCAGAGCGCCGACCTGGTGCCCGCCGATCGCCGTCTTTACGCGGTGCGCGATGTCACCGCCACGGTCGATGTACCCGATCTGATCGCTGCCTCGATCCTGTCCAAGAAACTGGCCGGCGGGGCTCAGGCCATGGTGCTAGATATCAAGACTGGCAGCGGCGCCCAGACGCCAGACCTTGCCGAAGCCGAAGCCCTGGCCCGGCGCATGTTGGCAGCGGCCGAGGGCAGCGGGTTGGTTTTACAGGCAGCGATGACCGATATGAACCAGGTGCTCGGGCGCGAAGCCGGCAACGCACTGGAACTGCGCGCCATTCTCGACCTGCTCACCGGCGGCCCGTGCTGTCCGCGCCTGCGCTCGCTGACCCTGGAGCTTTCCGCCCGCCTGTTGTGCCTGGGTGGCTTGGCTTCCAATCACGAGGCGGCTCAGGCCCAACTCGAACACGCTCTGGAAACGGGTGCTGCCGCCGAGCGTTTTGCCCGCATGGCGGCGGCGTTGGGTGGCCCAACCGATCTGCTCGAACATCCGGATCGGCACCTACCCGTGGCACCGGTAATCCATCCGGTGCAGGCCACAAGCGAGGGCTGGATTGACGCCATCGATGTGCGTGCATTGGGCGAATGCGTGGTCGATCTGGGCGGCGGACGCCGCAGCCCCGGAGCTACAATCGATCACGCCGTGGGTCTGGCACACATCCGTGGTCGCGGCGAGCACATGGCCCCAGGCGACACGCTGGCATGGGTTCACGCACGTAACGAAACGGATGCAGCGGCCATCGCCGAACGTGTCCGCGCCGCCTTCCATCTGGGCGAAACTGCCCCGGCCGAAGCCCCGCCGCTATGGCGCTGGTTTGAACCGGATTGATCCGGAATCACTCCAAACCCAGTTGGGTCCGGATCGGGGCAAATATGGATTCAACCACTTCTTCCGGCAGGCCGAGATCGATATTCGCAGCGCCATCGATCAGGGCCGCCACCCGTTCGCGCCCTGCCGGTGTGGTCGCCACGGCCCGCGGCGTGGCATCGTCCAATGCCGGCAAGGGCGTATCGATCCAGTCTGCATAATGCTGGCGCAGCAGCGCGGCCTTGGCATCGAGCATCTCCGCTGTATCG
>CAYRJS010000469.1:0-1779 GCA_964424535.1 uncultured Aquimonas sp. | reverse complement strand
GTACCGCCGCCGCGCAGTTCCTCTTGCGCCAGTTGCGGCGCCGGCCTTCGATCCGGGGCCAGAATGCCTTGATCGACCTGGCGGAAAAAGACCCGGAACTGGTCCCGGAAGAGACCTTGCGCCAGGTTCGTGAACTCAGCGGCCAGTTGGTAGCCAGTGCCATCGCCTACCGCTGTGGCCATTGCGGCTTCGGGGCGCGTTCCCATCACTGGCAATGCCCGAGCTGCAAGCAATGGGGTACGGTCAAACCGGTGCACGATGCCTTCGGGGAATGAAGGAGTGATGGCGCTGGCGCCGGTTCCAGTGGCATTGGCTTTGTTTGTGCTGGCTGGCGTCATCAGCGCCGTGCTGACCTGGCTGGCCCTGCGCTATGCCCGCTCTCGTCAGTTGCTCGATCAGCCCGGGCATCGGCGCAGCCATAGCCTGCCCACGCCGCGAGGTGGCGGTGTGGGTATCGTGCTGACCCTGCTGTTGGCCTTGCCCTGGCTGCATTGGCAAGAGCCGCTCCAGCCCTGGGCCATCGCGCTGGCACTGCTGCTGGTAGCGGGGATCGGTTGGCGTGACGATCACCATCCACAGCCAGCCTGGCGACGTCTGGCCGTGCATTGGGTGGCGGCTTCGATCCTGCTTTTGGTTTTGGTCTGGAGCGATGCCCGCACCCAATCCGTCCCGATCGGCTGGATGCTGCTTGCAAGCGGTGTCTTGTTGTTCTGGCTGGTGGGCTGCATCAATGCCTGGAACTTCATGGATGGCAGCAATGGCCTTCTGGCCAGCCAGTGCCTGTGGCTGGGATTGATGCTGGCGGCTGCTTTCCATTGGGGCGCAAGCGCTTCCGTGACCGCAAGCTGGTCGATCTGGTCCCTGCTGCTGGCGGGAGCCTGCGCCGGTTTTCTGCCCTTCAATTTCCCCCGCGCCCGGATCTTTCTCGGAGATGTGGGCAGCGGTGCTCTGGGTTTGGTTTGCGGCGTGTTGTTGCTGGTTGCGGCAGGACTGGAGCCGCGACGTTTCTGGTTGTTGCTGATATTGCCTTCGGCCCTGCTGGTGGATGCCGGCATGACCCTGCTGTCACGCATCGTGGCTGGGCGACGTTGGTATACTGCGCACCGCGAACACCTTTACCAGTGGCTGATCCGGACCGGGCGCAGCCATGCCCGGGTTGCGGCGATCTACATGGGTTGGAATTTCCTCGTGGTGCTGCCAGTGGCCGTGTTGATGGAAGCCTGGCCCGAACAGGCCATGATCTTGAGCTTGTTCACCCTGGGCCTGGCCATGGTCACATGGTGGTTCGGCAAACGGCAGTTGCATGCCGGATGGCGTCGTCGCATGCATCACTGGACTAGCAAAGTGGAATCCAGTCAATGACCTACAAATCCCTGATTGGTGGCATCCACCCGCGTCTGGCCGTGGTCGTCCATGATTTGCTGATGGTGTGGCTGGCCTGGTATCTGGCCAATGTGGTGCGCTGGTCCCTGGAACCTGGATCTTCGCCGACGTCCTTGTTCGGAGCCGAATTGCCGGTAGTGCTGGGTGCTCAGGGCCTGGTGTTGTGGTGGACCGGCCTCTATCGTGGGCTCTGGCGTTTTGCCAGCATGCCCGATATCTGGAATATCGCCCGTGCCGCGGTCCTGGGAGCGCTGGTCATTGCTCCAGCCGTGTTCCTGCTCAACCGTCTGGAAGGTGTACCCCGGGCCTCGTTATTGATCTACCCGGTCCTGCTGATCCTGTTTCTGGCCACCCCGCGCCTGTTGTATCGACGCTGGAAGGACAGCCGCTATGGTG
>CAYRJS010000468.1:0-1789 GCA_964424535.1 uncultured Aquimonas sp. | reverse complement strand
GTGGGCACGCCCGAGCGGCTGGCGCAACTCAACGCCTGATCCACCCGCTAGCACCAACACGGTGCACCATCAACCCACTGGTGCGTGTTAGCCACAAGTACGGCCCATATATCGGCATTTCGGCCGCTTTCTGCGTGAGATATATCACGACATCCCCTGGAGGCTTGTCGGATACAATTTGATGAAATGGAGTATTTAGATTTAATCAGTTAACCTGCATTGGCATCTGGCATCCAGGCGCCTTCACGCAAGTTTTCAGCCACTACCACCACCTACCCGAACGTGAACCACATGGCGTTGTCATCCGATCGTCCACAGGCGCTCGTGCTTGGCGGAAACGGGTTTCTGGGCAAGAACCTGATAGAGCTTCTTGTCAGCGAGGGCTGGTCGGTTCGCGCGTTTGTGCGTGACACGCATCACTCGGTTTTTCCCGCCAGCGTGGAAGTCATCCATGGCGATTTCGTTGCCGGGACCGGGCTGCGCGAGGCGCTGGATGGCGTCGATGTGGTTTACCACCTGTTGAGCACCTCGCTGCCCTCCGAATCGAACACCGATCCGGTTGACGACGTGAACAGCAACCTGATGGCCACACTGCGGTTGCTCGATCTGATGAAGTTCGCCAATGTGAAGCGGATCGTCTATGCCTCTTCGGGGGGCACCGTCTACGGCAACCCGGACGTGCTGCCGGTACCCGAGGCCCACCCGCTCAGACCCATCAGCTCCTACGGCATCGTCAAGGCGGCCGTCGAGAGCTACCTTGCGCTGTATGGCAAACGGGACGGGCTCATCACCAACGTCCTGCGCATCTCCAACCCCTTCGGCAAATACCAGGACCGTATCGGGGCCCAAGGCGTCGTCTCCACCTTCCTGTACCGGCTGATGCACAAGCAGCCGATCGAGATCTGGGGCGACGGCTCTACGGTTCGCGACTACGTGTACGTGCCGGATGTCGCCAGGGCGCTGCTGCTGGCCGGTCTTCGCACCACCTCGAACACCTTCAACATCGGCAGTGGCGTGGGACACAGCATCAACGACGTGCTGAGGATCCTTCAGGAACAAACCGGTATGACGGGTGTGATCCGCTACCTGCCTCACCAGGCCTTCGCTGTCGATCAGATCTACCTCGACATCAGCCGCGCCCAAACGGAACTGGGATGGTCTCCTCAGTACACGCTGGAAAGCGGGTGTACAAGTTTCTATGAATCGCTGTGCCGCTTCGATCGCGCACTCGCTGCCTGACATGACCCCGCCGGATAGGGATCCCACCGACCCGCTTTCCCGAGACGTCGTTCATTCCAGCGAATCTCCCGAGGCCTCCGTGCTGCGCATGATTGGCGGCTTCGCCATGACGCAAGTGGTGCATACCGCCGCTAAGACCGGCATTCCGGACCGCCTGGGAGATCATGCGTGCGCGGCCGCCGACATCGCCACCGAGCTGGGCCTGCACCCCGAAGCCCTTGAGCGGTTCCTCCGGATGATGACCGTGCTGGGCCTCGTTCGGCAAGTCGACGACCGGCGATTTAGCCTGACCGACGCCGGTCATCTGCTGCGCAGCACGCACCCGCAGTCTCTGCGCGAGCGGGCGCTGTACGTCGGCGCCATCAACTACCCGACGGCCGCGGCCGCTTCGCACGCGTTGCAAACCGGCGCACCGGCCTTCGATCACGTCTTCGGCGAGCCCTTCTTCGATTTCCTGGCACACCAGCCGCCGATGGCACGGGCCTTCCAGGGCCTGATGCAGAGGGGCGCCGAGCAGCGCATCGCCGGCATCCTGGATGCCTATGATTTC
>CAYRJS010000467.1:0-1793 GCA_964424535.1 uncultured Aquimonas sp. | reverse complement strand
CCATGATCGATTCCCGCAACCACGGCGCGCATGCCAAGAAACAACTGGGCCAGCACTTTCTGTATGATCCTGCCGTGCTCGCCCGCATCGTGCGTGCCATCCAGCCGCAGCCCGACCAGATCCTGGTAGAAATCGGTCCGGGCCAGGGCGCGCTGACGCAAGTCGTATTGCGCACCCTGCTGGAAACGGCCAACGCCCACTTTGATGCCGAGCATCCGGCCCTGACCGTGATCGAGTTCGACCGCGACCTGATCCCCGGCCTGCACCGCATCAGCGCCGAGCTGGCGCCATTGCGCATCATCCACGACGATGTGCTGGAAGTGGGCCTTTCCGCCCTGGCCGGACACCAGCCCATTCGCTTGTTCGGCAACCTGCCCTACAACATTTCCTCGCCGATCCTGTTCCACGCCCTGGCCCATGCCGATGCCATCAGCGATATGCACTTCATGCTGCAAAAGGAAGTGGTCGAGCGCATGGTGGCGCCACCGGGCGACAAGACCTATGGCCGGCTTTCGGTGATGGTGCAAGCCTACGCCAGGGCCGAACTGCTGTTTCGCGTCGGCCCAGGTGCGTTTCGCCCGCCTCCCAAGGTGGATTCAGCCGTGGTGCGCCTGTTGCCGTATCCTCGCAAGGCCATCGGCATCAACGATCCAGCCTTGTTCGCACGTCTGGTCAAGGCCGCCTTCGCGCAACGGCGCAAGACCCTGCGCAATGCCCTTCAAGAGGTTTGCACGCCGGACCAGATGCTCGCCGTCGGCATTGATCCCGGTGATCGCGCCGAACGCATTCCGGTGGCGCAATTCATCGCCCTGGCCAACGCCATCGGGGCCTGACTGCCAGGCATCGACGTATTCTCTGCTTGCCCCGCTGTCGCCACTTTGTAAACTGCCAGACATGCAACGGCATATTCGTGACATCCCTGATCTCCAGATACGCAGCTGTCAGCTCGGCACGCGCGTGCAAGCCCCGGCTTCGCGTTATCCCTTGTCGATAGCGCGAACCCTGTACTGATGGCTACCTGGGCAATCGGTGACCTGCAAGGTTGCCACGACGTCACCTGCCGCCTGCTGGAAGCTATCGACTTCCAACCTGGACGCGATCACTTGTGGTTCTGCGGCGATCTGGTCAATCGCGGTGGGCAGTCGCTGGAAACCTTGCGTCTGGTGAAGTCACTCGATGCCGACAGCACCACGGTGCTGGGCAACCACGACCTGTCCCTGCTCGCCATTTCCCTGCGCCGTGAGGAAGACCAGGCCCGGGTCAACCCGGATCTGCGCGCGATCCTGTTCGCCCCGGATCGCGAGGAATTGCTGGACTGGCTGCGCAAGCGCCCGTTGTTGCACGTCGACCGGGAACTGGGCTGGTCCATGGTCCACGCCGGCCTGGCTCCGCGCTGGACCCTGGCCATGGCCGAGCGCCATGCCGCCGAAGTACACCAGCGTCTGCGTGGTCGCCACTTTGGTCGCATGCTGGGCGCGATGTACGGCAACAAGCCCGACACCTTCCATCCGCGCCTGACCGGCAACGAGCGCATGCGCGCCATCATCAACGTATTTACCCGCATGCGCTTTTGCACCCCGCGCGGCACCATCATGTTTGACGACAAGGGCGCACCGGGAACCCAGAAACCCGGCGTTTATCCGTGGTTTGCCGTGCCCGGCCATGCCGTTCGCGAAACCCGCATCGTGTCCGGGCACTGGTCCACCTTGGGCCTGTGCATTGCCCAGGGCGTACACTGCATCGATACCGGCGCGGTCTGGGGCGGTCAGCTCACGGCCCTTTCCCTGGACGAT
>CAYRJS010000466.1:0-1797 GCA_964424535.1 uncultured Aquimonas sp. | reverse complement strand
AATCCTCAAACGACGGAGAAATTCCCATGAAATACAGCTTCAAAGGCGATGTGGCGCTGGTCAGCGGCGGTGGTTCGGGCATTGGCGAGGCGGCGGCAAAATTACTGGCGGCCAATGGCGTGAAGGTCGTGGTTTCGGATCGCGATGCGGCGGCAGCCGAACGTGTCGTGGCCGCGATTGCCGCCGCTGGCGGTACGGCAGTGGTGCATGTGGGCGATGTGGCCAAGCCGGAAGCCGGACAGGACGCCGTGGACTGCGCGATCAAGAACTTCGGCGCCCTGCACCTGGCCTTCAACAACGCTGGTGTGGGTGAGGCCTCGCGACCATTGGCCGAGATGAGCCCGCAGGAATGGCAACAGATCATCGATATCAACCTGAGCGGGGTGATGCATGCCATGCGCGCGCAGATTCCCGCCATGCTCGAAGCCGGGGGCGGGGCCATCGTCAACATGTCCTCGATCCTGGGCCTGGTCGGTGATCCGGGTGCGCCGGCCTATGTCGCTGCCAAGCACGGTGTCACCGGGCTGACCCGCTCGGCGGCCCTGGCCTATGCCAGCCGGGGTATCCGCATCAATTCCATCCATCCTGGCTATATCGACACTCCGCTGTTGGCGAGTCTGGCCCCTGAGCTGATGAAGATCCTCATCAGCCGCCATGCCATCGGCCGCCTGGGTCATGCTGATGAAGTCGCCCATGCCGCGGCGTTTCTGCTCTCGGAAGGCGCTGGATTCATGGTCGGAGCCACCCTGGAAGTTGACGGCGGCTATACCGCAGCCTGATGCAAGGCTGGCGGTGAGTCTGGCCTTCAGAGCTTGTGAAAATTTTGGACGGCGTAGCGAGGGCGTCGCAGAGCGTCGCTGACAAGGTGCGCTGCGTGAAAACAAGGGAGTTTGGTGAACCAAATGACCGCAGTTTGAGCGTAGCGCGCCGCCGACAGAGGCGTTCGGCGGCGTCCGCAGTAGGCGGCCGAATTTTTCACAGGCTCTCAGTCCGCGCTATCCAGTTCCCGCAAGAGCCAGGCCTTGGCGATGCGCCACTCACGTTGCACGGTGCGCACCGAAACATCCAGGACCTGGGCAGTTTCTTCCTGCGACAGGCCGACGAAAAACCGCAGTTCGACAATGCGGGCCTGTCGTGGATCGAGTCGCTCCAGCGTATCCAGGGCCTGGTCCAGAGCCTCGGGCTGTTCGTCGATCGGCAATTCCTCGCTGATGCGCGTCAAGGTGACGGGCTGAGCCAATCCTTGCCGCCAGCGCGCCTGGCGCTGTCTGGCGGCATCGATCAGCACATGACGCATGGTGCGCGCGGCCAAACCCAGCATGTGCTGGCGATCGACGATTTCCGGCAGGCGCGCGGCGCCGAACAGGCGCAGAAAACATTCGTTCACCAGCTCGGTGGCGCTGAGGGTGCGCGGACCGTATTCGGCGCGCAACTGCGCCGCGGCCAGTTCGTGCATGGTGGCGTACAGATGGCTGACGATCTGGTCGCGGGCGCGCGCATCACCGGCATTGAACGCAGGCAGCAGGGCGGTGATCTCGGGCTTCATCGGGTATCTTCCGCTGCCTGTCTAGTGGCGGCACGTGCAGATATCAGGGTGGGAAAGCGGGCGGACAGATCATCGCGCTCACGCAGATGCGCTTGTGCAAGCTCCATGTCTTGGCGCTCTTGCGCAATCTCGGCGAGCAAATCCAGGGCTTGAGCATGACCACGCACGGCCATCGGCGCCCCCAGGCTGGCACGCTCCCGACCCAAGGCAAGATTGTCCTGCAGCAAGGTCAAGGCTTCATCCGTCCGTCC
>CAYRJS010000465.1:0-1798 GCA_964424535.1 uncultured Aquimonas sp. | reverse complement strand
GAACGATGCCGAGGTGACCGATGTGCAGGTGAAAACCCGGCTGTCACCGGTGCGCGTGCAGGCGGCCGATTCCGCTGATCAAACCACGGATTCAGAGCCGCCAGGTTTGGTCAGCTTTTCCGAATGGCAGTTGCAGGCCCGACTGTGGCGTGGTCAGACCGGCACTTGGAAGCTGCAGGTGCCGTCCTGGCAAGTGCGCACGGTGGCCGATGCCGATAACGGTGACTCCAGCCTGATCCAGGTCCTGGACCAGGCCCGGCTGGACTGGCATCCGGATCAGGATTCGATGCAAATGCAGGCGGCGATCCTGGATGTGGGTCCGATCCTGCAATTGGTCACACTCTGGCCGGATTGCCCGGAAACCGCGCGCACCTGGTTGTCCGCCCTGCAGTTTCAAGGCAGGTTTCTGGATGTGCAGGGGTATTGGAACGGTGTCGATGATTTCCACTGGCATGGACTGCTGGATTCATCGAGTTGGCAAGCTCATCACGGCATCCCCGCCATCACCGGTGTTGGCGGAATACTGGATGCCGACGCCCAGGCCATGCGCCTGCAACTGACTCCAGGAACTTGGCAGATGCAGGCACCGGGCATCCTGCGCGGACCTTTCCAGCCGCAGGTTGAAGGAGAAATTCTGGGGATTCGCGAGGATGGCCGCTGGCAGCTTGAGGTGCCCGGTCTGCATCTTGTTGAAGACGATTACATCATCGCCCTGGCTGGCGGGGTCAGCTTTCCGGTCGAAGGCGGCGCGATTCTCGATCTGCGTGCCGATGTGGGCGAGGCGCCGCTGGTGGTGGCCAAGCGCTTCTGGCCGGTCAACGTGATGCCCGAGCCGGTGGTCGAATGGCTGGATGCCGCCTTGCTGGATGGCAAGGTCGCCCATGGTGCGGCCCTGGTACGCGGCAATGTGCTGGATTGGCCGTTTGATGACGACGAGGGCCGTTTCGAGGCCGTGGCCGAATTGGACGATGCACGCATGAAGTTCCACCCGGACTGGCCCCAGGCCGACCAGCTCAAGGGTACGGCCCGCTTCGTCAATGCCGGCATGGATGTGGATATCCAGGGCGAGGTGGTCGGAGCCAAGGTGACGCGGGCCGTGGGCGGCATCCCCGAATTCGGCGAGGCCGTATTGGGCCTGGATGTGCGTGGGCAGGGCCGTGGTGCGGCCTTGTTGCGTGTGCTCCAGGAAAGCCCGGTGCGGCAGGATCATGGCCAGTTTCTTGATGACCTGGTTCTGGGTGGGCGCGGTGATGTGACCTTGCAACTGCGCATCCCGCTGGAGGACCACCTGGGTGAACCGGGCGTGGATGGCCATGTCGATATCGAACATATGGACATGGAAAATGCCAATTGGGGCCTGGCCTTTACCGCAGCCACGGGGCGGGTAAGGTTTTCCGATCGCGGTTTTTCCGCCAACGAACTCAATGTCGGTTTTGCCGGCAGCCTGGGGGCCTTGAGCATCGCCGTGGGTGATTACACCTCGGTGGACGCGCATCTGGCCGAGGCCAGCCTGCGCGGGCGCTTCAACGCCGCCGACTTGATCGCCACCAATGCCCACAGTCGCTGGGTCCAACCCTGGTTCGAGGGCACCTCGGACTGGAACCTGCAGTTGACGGTGCCGTCTGCACAGGCCGGTGCCGACGACACCCCGGAATTGCGCCTGCGTTCGGATCTGGTCGGCACTGCCATTGCCTTTCCCGCCCCCTTGCGCAAGGCTGCACCCGAGGCTCTGCCGCTGGATTTACGTCTGGGCGTACCTCTGGAAGGATCAGAACTGGATTTGCGTCTGGGCAAACTG
>CAYRJS010000464.1:0-1805 GCA_964424535.1 uncultured Aquimonas sp. | reverse complement strand
CTCGCGGCCCAGATCGATGCCCACGAAGCGGCGCAGGCTGGCGCTGTCGTACAACGCCTCCTCGCAGGCATCATCGGCCAAGTTGAACTGAACCGCCCCGGGAACGGAGGAGGCTACGTGGTTAAAGTGATTGCTTCTACCGAGGCTCGTTTTATAGCCTGAGTGCTCCAGTATTTTGCCTCCTTCTCTGCGGGTGGAATGTGGCCAATGGGCTCCAGCAGCCGGATGTTGTTGAACCAGTGCACCCAGCGCAGCGTGGCCAGCTCCAGCTGCTCGCGGCTCCTCCATGGCCCCAGCCGTTTGATGACCTCCGTTTTGTACAGCCCGTTGATGGTCTCGGCCAGGGCGTTGTCGTAGGCGTCGCCCACGCTGCCCACCGAGGCGGCGATGCCCGCATCGGCCAGGCGTTCGCTGTAGCGCATCGATACGTACTGGCTGCCACGGTCTCCGTGATGAATCAACTCGCCGGGCTCGGGCTGGCGTGCTGCGAGCGCTTGTTCCAAGGCGTCCAGCACGAAGTCCGTAGTCATGCTGGAGCTCGTCTGCCAGCCTACGATGCGCCGTGAGAAAGCGTCAGTGACAAACGCCACGTACAGCCACCCGGCCCAGGTCGATACATACGTGAAATCGACCACCCACAGCGCATTGGGCCGCTGGGCGGTGAAGTCGCGTTCTACCAAGTCCAACGGGCACGGCCGCGCGGTGTCGATAGTCGTGGTGCGCACGCGCTTGCCTCGGCGTGCGCCTTCGATCCCCAGGCGTTTCATCAGGCGAGCGACGGTGCAGCGAGCGACGTCCATCCCTTCGCGTCGCAGTTGGCGCCATATCTTGCGTACACCGTACACCTGCCAGTTGGCGTCCCATACGCGCTTGATCTCGGCGGCCAGCACGTCATCGCGCTGGGCCCGCTTGCTGCGCAGCTGCGGATTGAGCTGACAGGCGGCGTGGCGCCAATACGCCGAGGGGGCAACCTGCAGCACCTCGCAGATCGGCTCGACCCCGTAGGCGCCGCGGTGGCGGTCGATGAACATGTTCACCTCAGCTTGCGGTCGAGCTGCGCCTGAGCGAAAAAAGCACTGGCCAACTTCAGAATCTCATTGGCGCGGCGCAACTCCTTGACCTCGCGCTCCAGTTGCCGAATGCGTTCGCGCTCATCGCTGCTGACGCCCGGACGCGCTCCGACGTCAATCTCGGCGCGCTTGACCCATTCAAGCAATGTGGTCGGCGTGCAGCCGATCTTGGCTGCTATCGAGCTCACCGTCGCCCACAGCGATGGATACTCGCTGCGGCATTCTTGGACCATCCGCACAGCGCGCTCGCGCACCTCAGGGGAAAACTTCGTCTGATCTGCCATGACTCCAGTCTCTCAAAGATCGGAGCCTCCTCCGTTCCCGGGGCGGTTCAGGCCATAAATCACGGCGACGCAGCACAGCACGAAGCCCAGGCCGATGACGGTGGAGGTTTTGGGTCGGGTCATGGGTGCGGCAACAAGTCGGCGTGGTGGCCTTGCCGGGTGTCCGCGTTGCTGCTGTCGGACCCGGAAGGCCTGGGTCGAAGAGGGTCGGGGCGATTCTAGAAGGTGTGGTTCGGTGTCTGACCGGCAAGACGGCTTAAGCTCGCAGGCTTCATTGGGGTTCAGGGATGTCCCCGCACGAGGAGAAGCCATTGGCCGGGTCGATCGAAATGCAGCGCGATGGCGCGGTGGCCTGGGTGACGCTGCGCCACGCGGGCAAGTTCAACGCCATGTCGCGCGCGATGTGGCGCACGCTCCAGGCGGTGTTTGTCGACATCCAGCACAGCGCGCA
>CAYRJS010000463.1:0-1807 GCA_964424535.1 uncultured Aquimonas sp. | reverse complement strand
CCTGGCGTGCCGCGACAACTTCGACGCCATCTTCTGCAACGGTTTCGAGAACTGAACCAGTAACACGGGAACCGTCCGGTCAGGCCTCACCGCGTCCTTCCAGTGCACCGGAACGACGCTGTGCGCCTGATGGGTCCACAGTGGGCGTAGGGGTTGTCCGGAAACACGAGAAACGGGCGATATGTGGTCAAGAGCTGACCAACATCGTGAAAGACTGCTTCAGCCACGCCCCGGAGGGGGTGTGGGCGCGAAGCGGAGGGGCTTTGATCAGACCTTCCCTACCTCAACCGAGCAGGGCAAACAGGCAGGCGGGTAGTTCCGCAGAGGCCTCGATTCGGACCATGTTTCCTCTGGCCGGAGACCTTGTCGGTTTAAACGTCTTCGCTGGCGGGCAGGTGCTCTTTTTCAATTGCTGGAGCAGACGCAACCAGATCCCACGCCGAAATGAACAGCGCGGCGATCAGCGGGCCGATGACGAAGCCGTTGAGGCCGAACAGTGACATGCCGCCCAGGGTCGAGATCAGAACCACGTAGTCCGGCATGCGGGTGTCCTTGCCGACCAGGATCGGGCGCAGGATGTTGTCGATCAGGCCGATCACGAATACGCCGTAGCCGATCAGCACCACGCCCTGCACGGCCGAGCCGGTGGCCAGGAAATAGATCGCCACCGGGCCCCAAACCAGGAAGGTGCCGACCGCCGGCAACAGCGACAGGAAGGCCATCACCACCGACCACAACACCACGCCTTGCACCCCGAGGATCCAGAAGATCAGCCCTCCCAGCGCGCCCTGCACCACGGCCACGACGATATTGCCCTTGACCGTGGCGCGGATCACCGTGGTGAACTTTTCGATCAATGCGCGCTTGTGCGTTTCCTCCAGCGGAATCGCGATGCGGATGCGCCGCGCCAGCGCCGCGCCATCACGCAGCAGGAAGAACAGCAGATACAGCATGATCGCGAAGCTGACGAAGAAGTGCACCGTGCCTTGCCCCACGTTCAGCGCCTGGGTCGCGATGAACTGGCTGACCTGCGCGGCGCCGGCCGACAGTTTGGCCTGAAGCTCGGACACCGTGCCCAGCCCGAGGCGGCCGAGCAGGTCGCTGGCCCAGCCCGGCAGCACGCCCATCACCTGTTCGAAATACTGGTGGAACCCGCCTTCTTCGCTGCGTGCATGCTGGATCAGCGCGCCGGCCTCGCGTACCAGCGAGGTCGCGATCAGCACCATCGGAAGGATCGCGATCAGCAGACACAGCGCCAGCGTCGCCAGCGCCGCCACATTACGACGGCGTGGCATCCGCGCCAGCAACCGGCGGTGCAGCGGCGCGAACAGCATCGCCAGGATCACGCTCCAGAACAGCGCGCCGTAGAACGGCCACAGGATCCACCCGAACGCCAGTGTCACTGCCACCAGCAGGAACAGGAACACCTTGCGTTGCAGTCGGATCGAACTCATCGGGGCCGGAGCGGAAGAGGGTGCGGCGGGGAGTATTGCATTGAAACCGGGGCAAACGTGGGGCCGTGCTGAACCGATGCCGCGATGTGGGGCGGATGAAGGCGTGTGAGGCGCAGATTCAAGCGAATGACGGGAGCTTTGCGGGGTTACCGTATTTGCGGTACACGCGCACCGTTGGTCGAAGCGAGACCAGCTCCTGCTGCCATGGGCGGCGTCATTGACCTGGCTGCCCCGCCCCGCGTGTGTGCGGTCGGGGCGGTCGATTGTCAAACAGCAGGACAGCCGGCCAGTGGTTCTGCCCATGGTAGAATCACGAGCTTGCCCCGGGTGTTTTCCGAGGGCCTCCCGGCCGG
>CAYRJS010000462.1:0-1818 GCA_964424535.1 uncultured Aquimonas sp. | reverse complement strand
GCGTTGACGGCGTTCGATGCCTGACCGGTGGCCTTGGTTGACGGTGAACCGGCGCTCGTAAGTTGTTGATTTTGCTAGACCGCCATCTGCGCCTACCCGCAGGCCAAACGGAGAATAGAGACGGCTCTGGCAGAGAAGGTGGCCGATTTCAGGCGTTTCGGCTGATGGCCACCCGCAGCACAGGTGGCCTGAACCCCGCATGGCGCGGGGATTTCGGACAAGAAAAAGGGCCCGGAGAATTTCCGAGCCCTTGTATGTGGTGGCGGAATACGGAACTGAACCCGCGTCCGGATATGAGGTTCTTTAGCAAAGCACTGATCTTGAGGGCGCCCGCCTGTACCAAATGGCCGTTTTGCATCATGAAAACACCGGATGGACCACAGCACCTGCGTGACTGACCTCGACAGCGTATTGACAACAGCTACACGCCGCGCGACAATCTGCATATCTGTTGTGTATGCATTAATAGGAGAGGCCAATGCGTGACGCCGCCATCAATCTGCGGGCCCTACCCGAGCAGCGCGACCTGATCGATCATGCCGCCAGTCTGCTCGGAAAGAACCGATCCGACTTCATGCTCGAAGCGGCCTGCGACCGTGCTCAGTCTGTCGTGCTGGATCAGGTCTTTTTTAGCCTGGACGCCGACAAGTTCAAGCAGTTCACCGCGATGCTCGACGCACCTCCCGGCCCCAATCCCGGGCTTGAACGTCTTATGGCCGTCAAGGCACCCTGGAGCACCGGCGTGGCATGAGCTTGCAGCTGAACTCACCGATTCCGCTCGCCGCCACCCACATCCTGGATGATTTCGCTTGCGGTGAAGCCAGTCTCGATGAATGGCTCAAGCGCCGGGCACTGACGAACCATTTGAGCGGTGCCAGCCGCACCTTCGTCGTCACCGATAAGGAAGGGCGTGTCCACGGCTACTACGCGATGGCCGCAGGTGCGGTTTCACATCAGGCGGCAACCAGCAACGTGCGACGCAACATGCCCGACCCGGTGCCAGTTATGGTTCTGGCCCGGCTGGCTGTCGACCACCGAGCGCAGGGCATCAAGCTTGGCGCATCCCTCCTACAGGATGCAGTCGGTCGCGCGGTGAGCGTTTCGCAGAACGCCGGGGTCCGGGCACTGCTCGTCCACGCCCTCCACGACCGCGCCAAGCAGTTCTACGAGCACTACGGCTTCCAGGAGTCACCGCAGCATCCGATGACGCTGATGCTGCGCTTGAACACCGTCAAGGCTTGAGAGAGGTCGTTCAGCATGACCATCCACAAGGTTCACACGGAGGCAGAATATTGGGACGCTCTCAAGGAGGTCTCCGCGCTGGTGGATTCAGACCCTGCTCTGGAAACGCCTGAGGGGAAGCGGCTGAACGACCTTGTAGGACTCATGCAGGCTTACGAAGCCACGTATATGCCTGTCGATGGTGCCCTTGTTGACCGCATTCGCTCAATCGTCGCAGGTGTCGAAGTCGATCTTGACAAGCCTCTGCCGCCCGAGCTTGGCGACGCGGGCATGCCCTGAGCATCAACTTGGCTTCTACGGTGAAAAGCGTTGTCATGGGGGCATCAGTCTTGGAGAAGAAGATGCACTACCCTGTGATAACTGAAAAGCAGCTTGCCGCCCGCTGGAAGATCAGCCTGAAAACCTTGCGACGCTGGCGTTCTGACAACGAAGGGCCCACCTGGCACAAATTGTTCCAGTATGTCCGTTACCACGAAGCCGACATCCACGGCTTCGAGCGACAGAGCGCACAGCACTGGTCAGCGATTCTTGGTGACGGTGAACGCGTGCCCAAAGTCGTGACTCGGCCGCCGCATG
>CAYRJS010000461.1:0-1821 GCA_964424535.1 uncultured Aquimonas sp. | reverse complement strand
GGACTGGGAAGCCCCGATTACCGCCGTTGATGCCGCCGATACGGCCTGGCGTCTGACTGGCGAAACCGCGCAGGCGTGATTCCCGAGAATGCGTGCTGAACCGGCAGCCCGCGGACTGCCGGTTTTTGATCAGCGTTTTTTTGGCAGATACAGATCGGTGATCGTGCCTTCGTAAACCTCGGCGGCCATGGCCACCGATTCGCTCAAGGTCGGATGCGGATGGATGGTGGCTGCCAGATCGGCAGCTTCTGCACCCATCTCAATGGCCAAGGCGACTTCGGCGATCAGTTCGCCGGCATTGGGACCGACGATGCCGCCGCCGATCACGCGCCCGGTATCGGTATCGAACACGAGTTTGGTGAAGCCTTCGGTACGCCCGATGCCGATGGCACGACCGCTGGCAGCCCAGGGGAACTTGCCCGCGCCCACCGTCAGGCCCTTGGCCTTGGCTTCGGCTTCGGTGACGCCCACCCAGGCGATTTCCGGATCGGTGTAAGCCACCGACGGAATCACCCGTGCCACCCAGGCGCGTTTTTGTCCGGCAATGACTTCTGCGGCGAGCTTGGCTTCGTGGGTAGCCTTGTGCGCCAGCATCGGGTTGCCGACCAGATCACCGATGGCAAAGATATGCGGCACATTGGTGCGCATCTGCCCATCGACCGGAATGAAACCGCGCTCGGTGATCTTCACCCCGGCCTTGTCGGCATCAATCAGATTTCCATTGGGCGCCCGTCCCACGGCCACCAGTACGCGATCGTAGGTACCCGATTCCAGCGCCGGTTTCTGGCCTTCAGTAGCGGCTTCAAAGCCCACGGTGATGCCTTTCTTGCCGGCCTTGACCGTGGCTGCGCGGGTCTTGAGATGAACCACCACGCCAGCTTTCTTGAGTCGTGCTGCCAGAGGCCGCACCAGATCGGCATCGGCACCAGGAATGAGCTGATCCATGAACTCGACCACGGTCACGCTGCTGCCCAGAGCGCTGTAGACCGTGGCCATTTCCAGACCGATGATGCCGCCACCCACCACCAGCAACTGCTTGGGCACATCGGCCAGGGCCAGGGCATCGGTGGAGTCCATGATGCGCGGGTCGTCCCAGGGGAACATCGGCAGTTTCACCGCATGCGAACCGGCGGCGATGATGGCGTGCTCGAAACGCAGCAACTGGGTTGAGCCATCGGCGGCGGTGATTTCCAGCTCGTGCGGGGAGACAAAGCGTCCCTGACCTTGCATGGTCCGCACCTTGCGCGCCTTGGCCATGCCGGCCAGGCCCTTGGTGAGCTGGCCGACGACGTTGTCCTTGTAGCCGCGCAAAGTATCCAGCTCGATTTTGGGCTCGGCGAAGTGAATGCCCAATTCGGCGCCATGACGAGCGTGGTCGATGATGCCAGCGGCGTGCAGCAGGGCCTTGGACGGGATGCAGCCGACATTGAGGCAAACCCCGCCCAGGGTGGCGTAACGCTCCACCAGCACTACGTCGAGGCCCAGATCGGCGGCCCGGAAGGCGGCTGTGTAACCACCCGGGCCAGCGCCCAGTACCAAAACGCCACATTCGATATCGGCCGCCTTGCCACTGCCCAGCGCGGGCTTGGGCGCTTCCGGTTCGGCCGGGGCACGTGGGGATGGGGGAACCGGTGGTCGCGGTGCGCTGGCTGGGGCTGGTTCGGCCGCGGCCGCAGTTTCCAGAACCGCGATCACATCACCCTCATTGACCGAATCGTTGAGCTTGACCTTGAGCTCGACCACGGTGCCGGCCTCGGGAGCCGGGACTTCCAGGGTGGCCTTGTCCGATTCCAGCGTGATCAGCCCTTGGTCCTTGTCGAC
>CAYRJS010000460.1:0-1836 GCA_964424535.1 uncultured Aquimonas sp. | reverse complement strand
ACGAGGGCATGGAACCCGAACAGTTGCAGCCGGCCTATCTGCGCAACAAGGTTGCCCTCACCCTGGCCGAGCGCGGCAAGCCGATCCCGGTATAGGCGAACTGCGCAAACCGCCTACATCGGCGGGGTGCTGGTCCAGCCAAACAACAGACCGCTGGCCCCGGCCAGCATGCCGATCAACATTCCGGCCCAGGCCAGGCGGCGCTCCACGCGGCGGTTGTTGGCCGCTACCAGCGGGTCGATGCAGGCTTCGCGCGCATGCCGGCGCGCCAGGATGCGCGGCAACCAGGTCAGGTTCATCGTGCCCAGGGCAGCCATCATGCCGACCAGACTCAGGGCGGGCAGCAGCGTGGATTGCGCCATCACGGCGGCGCCCATCAAGGCCGTGAACACCAGCACCACGACCAGTCCGGCCACGGCAAACCAAGCCAGGTCACGCCGTTCCTGGTGATCGGTCGAACTGACCCAGTGCCGGCGCACGCCAAAAAATACCATGGCCACACCAAACAGCAGGGCAAACACCATGCCGCCGGCAGCGCCCACCAGCACCCGGCTGGCCCCGCCCCGGCTGATGGCGGCACCCACGAAGCTACGACTGAAGAACTTTCCAAAAAAGCTCGTGAGCAAGCCGGATTTGCCGGCGACCAGTTTGCCGGCGATAGTCGCGCCGGCGCCGCCCAGGCCGGCTGCGGCGGCACTCTGGCTCACGCCCAGGCCAGCAAGCACGATGGTGGTGAAGGCCACGCTGGGAGCCGTGGCGACAGCCATTTCGCCCAGGCGCTTGAGCATGTCCTGATGCAGACCTTTGCGGGCTCGGGACAAACGCTTGCGTACGGCTGCATCCTGCAGGCCCAGGAGGCTGGCGACCTGTTTTGAGGACTGGCCTTCGCGGTAATAGATCAGCAGGATTTCGCGGGTTTCCTCGGGCAGGTCGTCGATCAACTCGGCCGCGATGGCTTCCTGTTGTTGCCGCATCAGGCGCTCGGGCTGGTCGGGGGTCGGATCGGCCACCGTGGCCAGGATGTCATCGAGTTCCCCGTCGTAACGACGCTCGCTGCGCCGACGGCGCAGGTGGTCGTAGGACAGGTTACGGGTGATCTGGCGCAACCACGGCAGGAAGCTGCGTGGATTGCGCAGGCGCGGCAGGTGGGTCCAGGCGCTGAGAAAAGCGTCCTGGGCGATGTCCTCGCTGGCGGCCACGTCCCGGGTGATGGCCAGGGCGATCGCGGTGATGCCGTTCTGGCAGCCGTGCACGATCTGGCCAAATGCAGCCTGATCTCCGCCTTGGGCCGCCGGCAGTTGCTGGTCGATCAAGAGGGTGAGGGCATCGGCAGGGGTCATGGGGTTCAATCCGTGGATTCTTCGGTCCTGATCAGGGACGTATCGATCGGCACGATGTGACTGCGATCTTCATCGACCGCTTGCGTTGGTGCCGCCGGCGTCGGTGGTGCCACGCTTGGAACCTGGCTGGCATCGGGCTGATGGCAACTGCGCATGACGGTGATGCCGCCCAGGATCACCACGGCAACCAGCAGCCAGACCCGCGCCCGCGAGGCGGTGCTGGTCGGGGTGCTGGTCCGGCTCGAGAAACGCTCGGGCCCCGACACGTACGGGGTGCGGGTGGTTTCCAGCAGGCCGGCTTCGCGCAGCAGCGTGCGCGCCTTGGGCTGGTCGTCGGGGAATACCACCCAGACCGTCGGGTTCGAGCGGGTTTCGCGATTTTGTTCGGTGTAGGAAAACCGGCTGCGCCGATTGCCCTTGTAGGACCGGCCATTGGTGATACGGGTCTGGATGCCGTTCTGATTGAGCAGCTCGGCCACACCTTCCACGGTTTCCA
>CAYRJS010000459.1:0-1849 GCA_964424535.1 uncultured Aquimonas sp. | reverse complement strand
TGGCTTCGGCAGCGATGGCACTGAGACCGACAAAGGTGTCGTGCGAGGTGACGATGTAGATATCTGAATCGGTCTGGGTGGCTGTCGTGCTTGTGTCCGGCACGGTGGCCAGAGCCGGAATGGTCGTGAGCAGCAGCAGGACAAGCAGCCATTGAATGGATTTCATCGGTGTTCCCAGGGTGGCGTGAGAGGGCGCGCGGACAAGCGAGTGCGTAAGCACGTCATGCCGGCAGGGTCTGGATCGTGATTTCGGATTCCGTGGCTGCTGGCGCCTGTCCTGGCAGCAGCAGTTCGGCACAGTGCACTTCCTGGGTGGTGCGCATGGCGTGCACGACCCGGGCGGCGGCTTTGCCCGCTGCCTGCTGGAGTGACTGACCGGCCAGCCAGTGGGCGCACAGACTGGCGGAAAACAGATCGCCGGTGCCCTTGGGGGCGATATCGACGAAAGGATGGGTGATCAGGTGCGCAGCGTCCGCTTCGACCAGCAGGATTTGCATCTCACCCACCGGCCAGGTCGAGGGCAAGGCGCTGGTGACGATGACCATCTGTACCTGTCCGTGCAACAGCTTGCGGGCGGCGGCAATGGTGTCGTCCACGCTGGTCGGGGTGGTGCCGGTCAGGTGGGCCAGTTCAAAATCATTGGGCGTGAGCACATCGGCCAGCGGCAGCAGGACTTCGCTATAGGCCGTGACCAGGGCAGGATCGACATAGACACCCTGGTCGTGATCGCCGATGACCGGATCGATTATCACGCGCAATTCAGGGTGTTCATGGCGTCGTCGTTCGATCCAGCCAGCCAACGTCCGGGCTTGCTCCGGGGTGCCCAGGTAGCCGCATTGCACTGCGCGCATCCGGGTCAGGGCCCCGCGTGCCACCAGGTCATCCAGATAACCCGTGAACCACGGCATCGGGATCGCGCCACCGTGCAGGCTGGGGTAGTGCGGGGTATTGCTCAGCAGTACCGTGGGGATGGCCGCCGCACTCAGGCCAAAGCTCATGAATGTGGGAATGGCAACATTGTTGCCGACCCGGCCATAGGTCACCTGCGATTGCACCGAAACCACATCAATCGGCAGGGGCTGGGTACCAGGCGGGGGCCAGGATGTACTCATGCCTTGCGCCTGCGCTCGTGCCAGATTTCGGCGATGGCATCAAATTCGTCTGCATCCAGGTGGATGCCTGCGGCGGCGACGTTTTCGGTCAGATGCGTACGTTTGGAAGTGCCGGGGATCGGCAACATCACCGGCGAGCGTTGCAACAGCCAAGCCAGGGCGATCTGGGTGGGCGAGGCCTGGCGTCGACGCGCGATTTCGGCCAAGGGGGAATCCGGACCAGTGAGTTTGCCCCCGGACAGCGGATACCAGGGGATAAAGCCGATGCCGTGTTGTTCGCAATAATCCAGCACCTGATCGTAGACCCGGAAGCCGACGCTGTAATGGTTCTGCACCGTGGCTACGGGAAAGTGCTGTCTGGCCGCTTCAATTTCCTCGACCGTGACCTCACTCAGTCCGGCAAAGCGGATCAGGCCTTCATCCAGCATCTGGTGGATGGCACCGAATTGTTCATCGCGCGGTACATCCGGATCGATGCGGTGCAGTTGCCACAGGTCGATGCGTTCCAGCCCGAGCCGGCGCAGACTCATCTTCACCTGCTGCATCAGATAATCAGGGCGGCCCAGCGGAATCCAGCGGTCGGGTCCGGGCCGGATCTGGCCGGCCTTGGTCGCGATCACAAAGCCCTCGGGATAGGGATGCAGGGCTTCGCGAATCAGGCGTTCGGATACCTCCGGCCCGTAGGAATCGGCGGTGTCGATGAAGTTGACACCCAGTTCCGGCAGTTGCCGCAAAAC
>CAYRJS010000458.1:0-1873 GCA_964424535.1 uncultured Aquimonas sp. | reverse complement strand
ATCGCGTCCTGATCGCCCAGCCAGTCCGAACCCTTGACGGTGTCGTAGAAGTGGTAACGCCAGTCGTCCTCACCCATGTTGGCCAACGCCGCCGCCACGCCGCCCTGCGCCGCAACGGTATGCGAGCGGGTCGGAAACACCTTGCTGATGCAGGCGGTGTTGAAGCCCTTCTGGGCCAGGCCGAAGGTGGCACGCAGGCCGGAACCGCCGGCGCCCACGACAAGCATGTCGTATTTGTGTTCGATGATCTTGTATGCAGTGGTCATTGGAGGACTCAAGCGGCGAAGACGATGCGGCCGATGGCCACCAGGGAAACCAGCGCACCCAGCGAGCAGGCGAACAACACCAGAATCTGCGCGATGGTGCCGAGCCCGTGGTGGTGGACGTAATCCTCGATCACCACCTGCAGACCCAGGCGCGAATGCCAGAAAAGCGCCAGCAGGAACGACAGCAGCAGCACCGCGTTGACCGGATGCGCCAGAGTGCTGCGCACCGTCGCATAGTCGGCTGGAATCAGCGTGATCAGCAGCCACAGCAGCCACGGTGTCAGCAGTGCCAGGATCACCGCGCTGACGCGCTGCAGGATGAAGTGCTGGGTACCGTGCTTGGCCGACCCGAGGCCACGGGCGCGCGCCAGCGGTTCACGCAGACGATCTTGCGAACTCATGCCGCACCTCCTGCCGAGAAACCGAAATACCAAAGCGCCGCCGTGAACACCGCCGCCAGCACCGCGACGATCATGCCGCCGGTGTAGGCGCCCTTCAGCGACAGCCCGTAGCCCAGATCCCAGGCCAGATGGCGGATACCGTTGAGCAGGTGGTAGATCAGCGAGAAGCCGATGCCGGCCAGCACGATGCGGCCCGGCAGCGAGCCGGCGCATTCGGCAAAGCGGGCATAGACATCCGGCCCGGACATCACCGCCACCAGCCAAGCCGTCAACAGGAAGGCACCGACCGACAGCACCACACCGGTGGCTCGATGCAACAGGGACATGACCGAAGTCATCTGGAACCGGTAATACGATCCCAGCATGAACGGTGACAGGGGGCGCTCGCGCTGCGTCATGGACACGCTCTCGTGGAGGTTGGAACAAATGGCCGACAAACCGCAGCCGCCTCCGCAACGAGGCAGCAGCGACAACTAGAAATCAATGCATCTACCGTTCTTTTCCCAATCGCCGTAGCGTGTGGGCTCCGGGCCATCGCGGCCACCAATCTCGCGCGGGGCCGGCTGCTCCACGGGCACTTCCGTTGCGGAAGGCTCGTTCGTCGGTTGCGCGGGCTGGGGAGCTGGCTGCGTTTGACCTATCATGGCGGGCGGTTCGTGCAATGCACAAAGGTTAGTACCACCGGCCATGTCTATCAAGCCGTGCGCCAATTTGCCGGCCTCCATGCGCATACGCACACCACATCGCCAAACCGTGGGGAATTGGGGCGGACGCGGGCGCGAGCCCAACACCAGATTCACATGTCAAAATCAGCACAAATTCCGTTAATCTTCTGTTACGCTTGGGCTGTGGCACTGATCGCCAGCGTGCGGGCCAAGGTGTTGTTCACACCACGCAACAAGCGCTCATCACCCAGCCGATCCCACTCTATTCGTCCAACCACCCTTCATGGAAGCACCATAGGCTATGAAAGCGAACTATCGACTTCTCCGACACCCGCTGGTCCTGGCGCTGGCCGCCGTCATTGCCAGCCCGGGCATTGCGCTGGCGCAATCCAGCAACACCTCCGATGACAACAACGAACAGCAGTCGACCGAACAGACGCTTGATCGCGTTACGGTCGTGGGTTCGCGCATCAAGCGCTCCGAGGTGGAGGGCCCCGCCCCGGTGGTGGTCATCTCCCGTGAAGACATCGACCGGGAGGGC
>CAYRJS010000457.1:0-1875 GCA_964424535.1 uncultured Aquimonas sp. | reverse complement strand
CCGCTGAACCAATAATTTCCCCATCCTGACCCGTTCGCGCTGGGGAATCACACCTGCGAACGGGCCCCTCATTTCCACCAGGTCCTTTGCCGGACCTGCTGCCTCACACCCGGGAATCCCATGAACCAGCCCGCCACGGTGTTCTTCACCGGCATGGATGCCTTCGATGCCGAACAACTGACTACCTTGTTCCATGAAACCAACCGCCGTACCGGCAACCGCTGGAAACTGGCTGATACGCTGGAAACTGCCGCCGTCCTGGTAGTCGATGTCGACACCCTGTACGGCCACATGACCTGGTTGCGCTCGCAGAACACCGACCAAATCATCGTGGCCCTGACCACGAACGCCACGGCCGAAGCCGATTTCATCCTGCATCGTCCGGTTTCTCTGGAGGCCATGCGCAACCTGCTGCACGATTTGTCCCGGGCTGACGTGGAAGCGCCACCTGCTCCAGCTACCCCGGCAGCCGCGCCTCGATCCGCCACCACCCTGCCACCACCGCCCAAGGCGGAACTTGCCGCCACCATTCCGCCACCACGCGCCAACGCCATCACCGGTCCGGCACCCGCGTTGAAGACTGCCCCGGCCGAAGCCGGAGCACCAGTCACGCCCGAGGCTGCACCGCTGGCTGCCAAACCGGCCCCACGCAGATTGATCGATGCCCTGCTGGACATCGAGGAAGAAACCGGTCTGCGCCTGCTGGAATTGCCCGGCCTGCCGCCGCTGGTATTGGACCTGACGCAAAAAACTTTCCTGTGCAGCGGGGGCATCACGGTTTTTCTGCCGCACACCCGGGCCGAACTGGGCGACCACGCCTTCACGCCCATGCCGGCTGCTGAATACCAGACCCATCTTCGCCAGATCGGCGGCACCCAACCCCTGTCTCGACTGATCTGGTTGGCGGCCCTGGGTGGCAATGCCGGCCAGCCGCCAAATCCGCAACCGGACGCACGCTACCGGCTGGCCAAATGGCCCCGGATCGAACGTGAATTCACCAAGCACTTCCGTATCGCCACCGGCATGATGAAAGGTTTTCAGACGGTTGCCGAGCTGGTCGAACTCAGTGGTGCGGAAGCCGCCGACGTCAACGATTTCATCGCCGCCAGTCTGGTCAGTGGCCACGCCGAAGCCGAAGCCGCGACCACGCCCGAAGAAGTCGCGAACGTACCCGCCAAAGGCCTGTTGAGCCGCCTGCGCCGCAACCGGACCTGAAGGCTCGCACCAGCCGGACCTGCGCCGCCCGCACGGGATCGAGTGCCCGCAGGACTATCATCCCGTCATGATCGATTCCGACCGTTATCCCCGGCTTGCGCGCATTGACACCCCGGCCGATCTGCGAACCCTGCCGGAAACCGAATTGCCGGCCTTGGCTGCCGAGCTGCGCGACTACCTGATCGCCACCGTGGCCCGCATCGGTGGGCATTTTGCTGCCGGCCTGGGCGTGGTCGAACTGACCTGCGCCCTGCACTACCTCTACCAGACTCCGCACGACCGCCTGCTCTGGGATGTCGGCCACCAGAGTTATCCGCACAAGATCCTGACCGGCCGTCGTGATCGCATCCATACGGTCAAGAAAAAAGCCGGCGTGGCGCCCTTCCCCTGCCGCAGGGAAAGCGATTACGACAGCTTTGGCGTCGGTCATTCCAGCACCTCGATTTCTGCTGCCCTGGGCATGGCCCTGGCCCTGCAGCGGCGCGGTGATGGGCGTCATGTCGTGGCCGTGATCGGTGATGGCGCCATGACTGCCGGCATGGCTTTTGAGGCTCTCAACCATGCTGGCGGACTGGATCCGGAACCGAATTTGTTGGTAATCCTCAACGACAACCGCATGTCGATTTCGGAAAACGTCGGCGGTTTTGTCCGCATGTTGGG
>CAYRJS010000456.1:0-1878 GCA_964424535.1 uncultured Aquimonas sp. | reverse complement strand
GACGCAAACCATCGCCTGTTGGCGCACCAGCGCCCGGTGGGCATGGTGTTCCAGCATTCGGCCTTGTTGCCGCACCTTTGCGTGGGTGACAACCTGCGTTATGGCTGGCGTCGAGCCGGAGCTCCGACCCATGTTCTGGACGAATGGATCGAAAAACTCGGCCTTGAATCCTTCTTGGCGCGCATGCCGGCCCATCTTTCCGGCGGTGAGCGCCAGCGCGTGGCCTTGGCGCGAGCTCTGGTCTGCCAGCCCCGCTGCCTGTTGCTGGACGAACCCCTGAGTGCACTGGACAAGGAACGTCGCGAGGAGATTTTGACCCTGCTGGAAACCGTGCGTCGCAATACCACCCTCCCGATGCTGTATGTCACCCACGCCATGGATGAAGTGATCCGTCTGGCCGAACATCTGGTCTTGCTGGATCAAGGACGATTGCTGACCAGCGGTCCAGCCCTGGAGGTATTGAATCGCTCCGATCTGCCGGCGGTGTGGCAAGAAGATCCCGGGGTGGTGTGGTCGGGTCGGATGGTGGCTCAGGTAGGCCATGGGCTTATGCAGCTGGAAACACCTGCGGGGTTGCTGCGCCTGCATGGCGCGCAACGACCGGCCGGTGCAGCCGCGCGCGTGCGCATTCGTGCCCGTGATGTCAGCCTGAGCATCAGCCACCACGATGACACCAGCGTCTTGAACCTGTTGCCGGCGACCGTGACCGAACTGGTCGAACAGGCTTCCGGGCAGGTCCTGGTGCAACTGGAGGTTCGTGGCGAACGTCTGCTGGCCCTGGTTTCCCGTTATTCGAGCGAACGCCTGATGCTACGTCCGGGGCTGGCCGTCTGGGCCCAGATCAAGGCGGCGGCCCTGATGGCCTAAGCAAATGGTCCCGCCAAGGACCCGCTTCGTCCACGTTGAAGGGTGACGATAGATGGATGCTATTTGCCGGGCGCCCCACTAATCTTGCCGACTCCAGTGCGACAGCGTGAATTCCCGGAGATCCTGCATGCCCGATACGCAACCCGATAACGGCCTGGCCCGACTTTCACCCGCCTATTTTGGCATGGTGATGGCCACCGGCATCGTGTCGCTGGCTGCCGGCATGCAGGGCCATGCGACTTTGGCCAAGGGTCTGTTCGTGCTCAATCTGGGGGCATACCTGGTGTTGTGGGTGTTGTACCTGCTGCGTTTGTTTCGCCACACCCAAGCTTTTTTGCACGACCTGTTCGATCACTTGCTGGGGCCGGCCTTCTTTACGGTCGTGGCCGCCACCAGCGTGTTGGGGGCGCAATGCCTGCTCCTGGTCGATGCCCTGCAAGCCGCAGCCTGGTTGTGGACCCTGGCGCTGGTGCTGTGGCTGCTGTTGACCTATGCCATCTTCACCATCCTCACGGTGAAAGAGCACAAGCCGCCACTGGATGCGGGTATCAACGGCGGCTGGCTGCTGGCCGTGGTGGCGACCCAGTCACTGGCCGTGCTGGGAGCGCTGCTGGCGGCGCGCATTGGCCAGCCGTGGAAACTGGAGCTCAATTTCTTTGCCCTGTCGATGTGGCTGTGGGGCGGCATGCTCTATATCTGGATGATGTCGCTGATCTTCTACCGCTACACCTTTTTCCGCTTCCAGCCTGGCGACCTGTCGCCGCCGTACTGGATCAACATGGGCGCCATGGCGATTTCGACCCTGGCCGGTTCGCTGTTGATCCTCAACTCGCCCGATGCCCCCTTTCTGATTTCGGTGCTGCCCTTCATCAAGGGCTTCACCATCTTCTACTGGGCGACCGGCACCTGGTGGATTCCGATGCTGTTGGTGCTGGGGGTATGGCGTCATATCTACAAGCGCTTTCCCTTGCGTTACGACCCACTGTACTGGGGTGCCGTGTTTCCGCTGGG
>CAYRJS010000455.1:0-1892 GCA_964424535.1 uncultured Aquimonas sp. | reverse complement strand
CGCAAGGGTTGACTGGGTCGCTTCATGGTCGGATCGTGATGCGGCAGCCGTCACTGTAACGCAGGCGCATGTTATGGCATGACTTGCTGGCTGAATTCATCTGAAGACTGATGAATAGGCCTTTTTACCGGCGCGATATGTCGCAGTAGTTTGTGTATCTCATTTGAGATACACTTGAAAGAAATAATCATGCAAAGGATTTTCACATGGCTGCCCAGACATCCATGTTGCACGTTCGAGTCGATGAAGCGCTCAAGGCTGAAGCCAGCCAGGCACTGGCCAATGTCGGGCTGACCGTGTCCGATGCCGTACGCATCCTGCTCGTACGCATTGCTCGTGAAGGTGGTTTACCCGTGGGTCTGACTGTCGATTCCGAAGCTCATGACGCCTGGTTTCGTGCCAAGGTGCAAGAAGCACTGGCGGACAAGGAGACTGCAGTTTCCCACCAGCAAGTCATGGACGACGCCCAGACTTTGATCGACCGCAAGCGCCGTGCTCGCTCTTGAGTGGCGGCAGGTAGCGCGCCGCGATCTTCTTGCCATCATCGATTACATCTCCGATGACAACCCCGATGCTGCCCAGGTGCTGAAGGACGAGATCGAGACCAAGGCCTCGGCGTTGCCGGCGCATCCGCAGTTGTATCGCGCGGGCCGTATTCCAGGCACTCGGGAAATGGTGGTCCGCTCCAACTACATCGTGGTGTATGGCGTGCAAGCACACACCATAACCATCTTGCGTGTATTGCATGCCGCCCAGCAATGGCCGGCGTGATAGAAATGGCACGCACCCTGTTTGTCGGGCTGATTTGAATATCTGGATTCCGGAATTCTTGACAAGTTTCCGGGGAACGTTGGAATTTTGCTCTGCGCACATTTGAAATATCCACGGACTCTGAGAGGATAAGGACCGGGGCGTGATGGGGAACGGCATGTCGGCAGGGTGGCGGTGGCTTGGGGTGGTGGTGATGGGCTTGCTGCTGGCACTGCAGGCGCAGGCCTTGGAGCTGCCTTTGGCGCCCTCGTTCAGTCTGATGACAACAGCCGATGGTTTGCCTTCCAGTGCGGTTAATGCCCTGGCCGAGGATCGGGACGGCTATTTGTGGATCGGCACCAGCGATGGCCTGGCTCGCTACGATGGGGTCGGCTTCAGCATCCATCAGCACCGTGTCGACGATGCCACCACGCTGGAAGCCAATGCCATCCAGGCGTTGCATGTGGATGGACAAAATCGACTCTGGATCGGTACCGAAGGCGGTGGCCTGGCCCTGCTGGATGCCGAGCGACGGCGGTTCCAGCGTTTTTCCCCGCGTGCCGATCCGCGCTTCCAGCTTGATGATGTCTGGGCCATTGCCTCCCAGTCCGATGGCGTGGTGTGGTTTGGCGGCTACAACGGTGGCTTGCATCGCTTCGATCCACAGCGTAACGAGGTGAGGATTTATCGCGCGGGCGAGCAACCGGGCGGATTGCCGTCCGATCATGTCATCGACCTCAAGGTCGTACCGGATGGGCGCGTGTTCGTGGCTACCGATGCCGGCATGGCGATCCTGAAAGATGGGCTGTTCCAGCCGGTCGCGCCCTTGCACGATGCCAGTGATGGCAGGATCTTCAGCTTTCTGGCCCAGGCTGATGGTTCGGTCTGGGTGGGCACGGGATCGGGGCTGGAGCGCCTGGCCGACGGGCGTTTCCAGCCGGTTTTTGCCGATGCCGGCGATCAGGACCTGGTCGGTTCGGGTGTGGTCCGGGCCATTCGTGATCGTATGGGTGGGCACTGGCTGGGAACCCGCACGGGCGTGCGATATCAAGACGAGCATGGTGTCCGCGATCTGGCGGTGTTTGGTGCCTTGGCCCGCAACAGCATGGTGCTGGACATGCTCGAAGACCACGAGGGCGGTC
>CAYRJS010000454.1:0-1899 GCA_964424535.1 uncultured Aquimonas sp. | reverse complement strand
TGATTCTGGAAACCGGTGAACTGGAGACTCCGGAACGGATCCGTCAGGCCAGCGAGATTGGCCTGGATGCCGGCGTGAACTTTCTCAAGACCTCCACCGGCAAGGTGCCGGTCAACGCCACGCCCGAAGCCGCCGCGGTGATGCTGGATGCAATCGCCGCGCGTGGTGGCACCTGCGGTTTCAAGGTCTCCGGCGGAGTGCGTACCCTGGCCGATGCGCAGGTTTACCTGAATCTGGCGGAAGATCGTCTGGGTGCCGACTGGATCACACCGGCACGTTTTCGCATCGGCGCCAGCAGCCTGCTCGGCGCCATCACCGCCGCACTGGAGGGGTGAGAAACCATGGCCCGCGCTATCTGGCTGGTACTGGATTCTTTCGGCCTGGGTGCAGCGCCGGATGCGGCCACTTATGGCGATGAAGGCGCTGATACCTTCGGTCATATTGCCGCCGTCTGTGCTGCAGCAGAACGCGGGCCATTGCGCCTGCCCAACCTGAGCCGACTGGGCCTGGCGCACGCACACGCACTGTCGACCGGCGCTCCAGCCGTCGGTTTTGAAGACCTGCCGGAGCCCGAAGGCCTGTGGGGCTGCATGAGCGAGCGCTCGCGCGGCAAGGACACCCCGTCCGGGCACTGGGAAAGTGCGGGGGTGGTGCTGGAACAGGCTTTTGGCTTGTTCGAGGTCCCTGAAAACACGTTTCCGCCCGAATTGCTGGCGGCACTGATCGAGCGCGGAAAGCTTCCCGGCGTGCTCGGCAACTGTCACGCCTCGGGCACCGAGATCATCGCGCGTCTGGGCGAAGAACACCGTCTCAGCGGCAAGCCCATCGTCTACACCTCGGCCGATTCGGTGTTCCAGATTGCCGCCCACGAAGCACACTTCGGCCTGCAACGCCTGCTTGACCTGTGCCTGTTGGCGCGCGAGCTGCTGGAACCCTGGAATATCGGCCGGGTCATCGCCCGCCCCTTTGTCGGCACCGCGCAGGACGGCTATGTGCGCACCGGCAACCGTCGCGATTACGCCCTGGAGCCACCGGGGCAGACGCTGCTGGATGCCGCCCAGGCGGCCGGTCGTGAGGTCATCTCGGTCGGCAAGATCAGCGATATCTTTGCCGGTCGCGGGGTTACCCGTGCGCTCAAGGGCCACGGCCACGACGCCCTGTTCGAGGCCACGCTCAAGGCCATGGCTGAAGCCGGCGATGGCGCCCTGATCGCCACCAATTTCGTCGATTTCGACAGCGTTTACGGTCATCGCCGCAATGCCTTGGGCTATGGCGCGGCCCTGGAACATTTCGATGCCCGCCTGCCTGAAGTGCTGGCTGCCTTGCGTCCGGATGATCTGGTCGTGCTGAGCGCCGACCACGGCTGCGACCCGACCTGGCCCGGCAGCGACCATACCCGCGAGCGCGTGCCGCTGCTGGCATTCGGGCCTGGCTACGCAGCCCGCGCACTGGGTATTCGCGACAGCTTTGCCGATCTGGGCCAGGGCATCGCCACCCATCTGGGCTTGCCGCCACTGGCGGCGGGCCGTTGTTTTTTCACGGAGACCGCGCCATGAGCACCGCCCATATCGACGCCGCCCCCGGCCAGATTGCCGATACCGTCCTGCTGCCTGGCGATCCGCTGCGCGCCCGCTTCGTGGCCCAGGAATTGTTGTCCCAACCCGAACAAATCACCGCCCGGCGCAATATGCTCGGCTTCACCGGCAGCTGGAACGGCCGGCCCGTGAGCGTGATGGGTGGCGGCATGGGCATCCCTTCCACCGCCATCTACGTGACCGAACTGGCGCGCCACTACGGCGTGCGCCGCATCATCCGCATCGGTACCTGTGGTGGCCTGGGCGAGGCAAAAATCGGCGAAGTGCTGTTGGCGCAATCGGCCAGCACCGATTCGCGCATCAA
>CAYRJS010000453.1:0-1913 GCA_964424535.1 uncultured Aquimonas sp. | reverse complement strand
GGTACCGGCATGGCCAACTGGCGCGCTGGCGCGGACGGCTACCTCGGCGTCAAGTTCAGCTGCTCCACCGCCGGCACCTGCTACGGCTACATGCACCTCACGACCACCGGCCCGTCGGGCTTCCCGGCGACCATGGGCGACTACTGCTGGAACAGCGCTGGTGATCCCATCACCATCGTTGCCGCCAGCACGAATCCGAGCGTGACCAAGAGCTTCACACCGGACTCCATGGGCCAGCATGACACCAGCGTGGTCACCATCACCCTGAGCAATCCGACGGCTACTGATGCCCTGCTGACGGCCCCGCTGGTCGACAACCTGCCAGCCGGTCTTGAGGTTGTGTCCGGTTCGGGCAGCACCGACTGCCTGGCGGGCATGGGCTTGCAGCAGGGTCCGTCGCCGATGGCGTCGGTAACCTTGCCGGTGGGTGCGAAGATTCCGGCCAATGGCAGTTGTTCGGTCAGCTTCAGCGTCACGGCAACCGGTGGTGGCACCTACACCAACCTCATCGCTGCCGGCGAACTGCAAACCGACCAGGGCAACAACGACAGCGATGCTTCGGCGACGCTGACGGTGTTGTCTGATCCGACCATCGAAGTCGATCCGATCAGCCTGACCGAAACCCTGGCCAGTGATGCCACCAGCACGCAAACGCTGACCATCAAGAACCTGGGCGACAGCGATCTGAACTGGACGATCGAGGAAACCGGGCTACGTCCACACCAGCCTGTGGTGGGTGGTGGCGGTCAAGCCGAGCGTCAGTCTGCGCGGGTTTCGACCCCTTCTGCACCGTTCGCACGCGACTTCACCCTGGCTCCGATGGCCGAGGCGATTCAGGATGGTGGCTTCGAATTGGGTGCACCCAATCCGTATTGGGATGAGGATTCGCTCAACTTCGGTGGCGTCCTGTGTGACATGAGTTGCTCGAACAGCCCCGATAATGCCCCGCACAGTGGCAACTGGTGGGTGTGGTTCGGCGGCCTTGACGCCTATGAAACCGGCTACGTCAGCCAGGCAGTAACTATCCCCGCAGGCTCGGCCAGCCTCAGCTTCTGGCTCAGGGTGCCCTTCTCCAGTGGCCTGGCTGCTGATTACATGGCCGTTTCGGTTGATGGCACCGAGCTGTGGCGCGTCACTGCCAACGATTCAGGTGCCTACACTGCGGCTTACCAGCAGGTCACTGTTGACGTCAGCGCCTACGCTGATGGCGGCAGCCACACCGTGCGCTTTGACTCGGTCGTGAATGGCGGTGGCCCAGAAACATCCAACTTCATGCTGGATGATGTTTCCCTGGAAACCGGCGGCAGCGGTGGTGGCAGTTGCGCCAATGCCACGGACATTCCGTGGCTGAGCGTGGATACCGATTCCGGTACGACGGCTGCACTCAGCAGCGATACGGTTACGGTGAGCTTCGATGCTACCGGCATGGCACCGGGCGTCTACAACGCCAATCTGTGCGTGGCCAGCAACGACCCGGCTACGCCGCAGGCGATGGTACCGGTGGAGTTGAATGTAACGTCCAACGGCACGACCTTCGACGTGACCTCCAGCGTGGTTGCCGGCTCTGGCACGATCACGCCCAGCGGCACGACCACGGTGAATGCCTATGAGACGCTCAGTTTCACTCTGAATCCGGCGGTTGGTTACCTGATCGATTCGGTTACCGGTACGTGTATCGGCACCTTGACCGGTGACACCTTCGTCACCGATCCGATCACTGGCGACTGCACCGTGGAAGCCAACTTCTCGGCCATCCCGTTGCCCAGCATCGTGGTTTCGCCGACTTCGCTGTCGTTCACGGCCATGCAAGGCACGACCGATACCGACACCCTGTCTGTGACCAACGAGGGTGCGGGTGTGCTGGATTACACCATCACCCGGGCAACCACGAGCTTTGCTCCGAATCCGGCTGA
>CAYRJS010000452.1:0-1917 GCA_964424535.1 uncultured Aquimonas sp. | reverse complement strand
CAGGGGCGTTCGGCGGCGTCCGCAGTAGGCGAGCGAATTCTTCACAGGCTCTCAGGCGGCCGATGCTTTGGCCAGCGTGGACAGGATACGCGCGGTGATTTCTTCCATGCCGCCAACACCATCAATGCGGGCCAACTTGCCGGCCTGGGCGTAGAAGTCGATGACCGGTGCGGTCTGTTCGTTGTAGACGCGCAGGCGATTGCGCACCGTTTCGGGGGTGTCGTCGCTGCGGCCTTCGGCCTTGGCGCGTCCGGCGATGCGTTCGATCAAAAGCTCGGTGTCCACATCCAGCAGCACGGCATGGCTGACCGGCTGACCCAGGCGCGCCAGCAATTCATCCAGAGCGTGGGCCTGGGCCGAATTGCGCGGATAGCCATCGAGGATGAAACCCTGGCCGATGTCGCCCGCGCCCAGGCGCTCTTCCAGCATGCCCAGCACGATGGCATCGGAAACCAGTTCGCCGCGTTCCATGACGGCCTTGGCCTGTGTGCCCAGCGGCGTGCCCGCCTTCACGGCGGCACGCAACAGGTCGCCTGTGGAGATGTGGGGGACACCCAAGGCCTGTTCGAGACGGACAGCCTGGGTACCCTTGCCGGAGCCTGGGGCACCGAGTAATACGAGTCGCATGATGGATGAAATCCTGGGAATAAACCGGGTTTGACCTGTTGCCACAAGGGCTGGACCGCCAGCGGCGGCCCCCAGGCCGTGAATCAAGCCGCAAACGCTACTGTCTGCCCGATAGTGCTGTCAAACCATGCGCTCGGCAGTTTCGTCATGGGCATGGTATTTTCCTTGTTGAAAACGCGGTGGCAAGCCCACCCGCATACCCCCACGAAAGGCATTGCAGACCCATGACCCACTACGGCTCCAACCCCGACTCCACGCCTGACACCAGGTATGGCCTCAACCCGGAGCCTGGCACGGACACGGCCAATGATGCGGCTGCGCAAGACTCGCAACAGGCGCTGGCCAGCGTCCACACCTCCAACTTCCCCGACATCCTGCGTCATTTCAACAGTTCCCTGGCCGTCAGTACCTACCAGGCCGGCAAGCTGGTGCTGTTGCGCGCCGATGGCAATGCCATCAACACCCACTTTCGTACCTTCCATCGACCCATGGGCATGGCCGCGGACAACGAGCGCCTGGCCCTGGGTACCTACATGGAAATCGCCGAATACCGCAACATGCCGGCGGTGGCGCCACGACTGCACCAGCCACCTCGCCACGATGCCGTCTATCTGGCCCGCCGTGGCCATATCACCGGGGCCATCGACATCCACGAAATGGCCTGGGATGGCGATGGCGAGCTGTGGTTCGTCAACACCCTGTTTTCCTGCCTGTGCACCCTCGATACCAAGTCCAGCTTCGTGCCGCGCTGGCGGCCCTCCTTTGTCAGCCATTACGCCCCCGAGGACCGCTGCCATCTCAATGGTCTGGCCATGCGCGATGGCAAGCCCCGCTATGTCACCAGTCTGGGCCGGGCCAACACACCCGAGGGCTGGCGCGAACACAAGCGCAATGGTGGGCAGTTGATCGATATTGAAAACGGGGGCGAGCGCATCATTTGTCACGACTTGTCGATGCCGCACTCACCGCGCTGGTACCGCGACAACCTGTGGGTACTCGAATCAGGGCGTGGGGCCTTGCTCAAGGTCAACCCTGAAACCGGGGCGCGCGAGGACGTGGCCCGGGTCCCGGGCTTTGCCCGCGGTCTGGATTTTCTTGGGCCGCTGGCTTTCATTGGCCTGTCGCAATTGCGCGCCAGCAATCCCTTTACCGATATCCCCATCACCGATGACAACGCCGATCGCCTGTCCGGGGTCTGGGCCATGAACATCGACACCGGCAAGACCGTGGCCTTCCTCAAGTTCACCGGCGGGGTGGAAGAAATCTTCGCGGTGCAGGCCCTGCAAGGCG
>CAYRJS010000451.1:0-1918 GCA_964424535.1 uncultured Aquimonas sp. | reverse complement strand
GAAAAAATTGTTTTTGCTCGGATTGATATTTGCTTGTTGTACAGCGAATGCTGCAACTGGAAGTGAGAAACAGGTCGAAGCACAACGAACACGCGGATGTGTCAATTCCATTCCAGGGATTTGTCGAGTTCCAATATACGCGCTTTTTTCACCGTATGCAGAACGCTTATACGGAGAAAAAGTTGATGTCGTTGGCTATTTGCGTCTGAGGGATGAGATATGGGTGCTATATCCGGACAGAGATTCAGCACAATACGCAATTGCGGAGCGTGGAATATTTATTTCTTTCGACGACAAGATTAATTTCGAGGAAAAATACACATCGAAGCGATACGTACAAATACGGGGGCGTTTTCAGTTATCGTCAGATGCGATGTTCTGGGCGGAAATAGTGCTGTCTGATCCACCACAAGAGGTTCCGTTTGCTTCAGATGGACCATTTGAGCCTGCACCACCGAAACCGGCTGACTTGCCAGATTAAGGGATCAATCGCGATCCGTGTGGAACGGGAGTTGCCTGAGGCGGGGGCATCGTGCAGCCTATGGGGATGGAAACTCTCTTCACGCAGGCCTTGGGCCTGACCACACCTTGGGCCGTCACCGGGTTCGATTTCCGGCAGGCGGAAGGCGCCATCCACTTTCAGGTCGAGTGCCAGCTCAACCGATTGCCCTGTCCGGGATGCGGTACGCCGGATCAGCCGATCCATGACCGCCTCGCACGCCGCTGGCAGCACCTGCACTTCTTCCAGTTCAAAGCCTACATTGAGGCCAGGCTGCCCCGGGTGGCCTGTTCGGTCTGCGGCAAGACCGGCCAGGTTCAGCCGCCATGGTCGCGTGCCGGCTCGGGCTTTTCGCTGCTGATGGAGGCGTTCGTGATTGCGCTGTGCCAGGCCATGCCGGTGGCACACGTGGCGCGGCTGGTGGGCGTGTCGGACGATCGCATCTGGCGCGTGCTGCGCCATCACGTTCATCAGGCGCGTGCGCGGGAGGACTACAGCGCGGTCACGCGGATCGGTGTGGACGAGACCAGCAGCCGTCGTGGCCAGCAGTACATCACGCTGTTCCATGACGCGGATGAGAGGCGGCTGGTGTTTGCCACGCCCGGGCGCAACGCGGCGACCTTCGAGGCCTTTGCGACCGACCTTAAGGCGCACGGGGGTGATGCCGAGGCCATCAGCGATGTGAGCATGGACATGTCCAAGGCGTTTCAGTCGGGTGCGGCCACGCACTGCCCGCAGGCACGCCTGAGCTTTGATCCGTTCCACGTCGTCGCGCTGGCCAGCCAGGCACTGGATCAGGTACGGCGGGCGGAGGCCAAGACCGAGCCGGACTTGAAGAACAGCCGCTGGGCGCTGCTCAAGGACTCCAAGCGCTGGAATTACAAGCAGATCTGCACCATGCACTGGTTGCAGCGCAGCGGCCTGAGGACAGCCCGTGCCTGGCGATTGAAGGAGGCGCTGCGTGACCTGTACACCGCACGGCCCTCGTTTGACGAGGCCGGTCCTGCACTGGATCGCTGGATCAGCTGGGCACGCCGTTCCCGGCTGCCGGCATTCAAGCGACTGGGCGCCACATTGCGGGCGCACAGGGATGGGATCCTCGAGCACTTCCGCAGCGGTTTGAGCAACGGCTTCGTCGAGGCCATGAACGCGCAGATCCAGGCGGCCAAGGCACGGGCCAAGGGCTATGCGACCACGGACAACCTGATCGCCATCGCCTACCTGCTGTGCGCCAAGCTCAGGCATCTGCCGCGCAATCCATGGCTGGTTCCGGCGGCTGCTGGACCAGGCTGATTCCACAGGAAACGCGAGAGAGCCGGCCTTTGCTCAGGCCCGAACCAAGCTGAGTCGGGCCGCCTTGCCGACCTTGAATGCGCAGCTGATCAAAAGCGTCGAGGAGGCCGGCGGCATCCCGCGTTG
>CAYRJS010000450.1:0-1953 GCA_964424535.1 uncultured Aquimonas sp. | reverse complement strand
CCACCGCCGCATGGGCGGTGACCCCGCCGCAGACACCGGCACCTCCACCGTCGGATTACGCGCAGCACCCCGCTCTCCAGGATCGGATTGATCCAAGAAAAACCGCCCACGTCCAGAGCGAACCCTTGCCGCCCGAGCATCGGCCACCCCGCTTCGGCGACGGGATTTACCAGCAACTGGACTACAGCCGCCCGCTTCCGGCACCGGCGCAGGCCAAGGGCGGATGCGACATCGCGCAATTCGCCGACGCCACCCCGGCCACGATCGTCAGCGTCGTGCAGGCCGCCACCGTCGGATGCGTCAATGAAAACTTCAGCGCCAGCGGGGCACTGGATCAGGCCACCTTCACCGAAGCGAAAATGACCGCCGTGGCGAACGCCTATCTGGCGGCCGCGCAGAACTATCCCGGCAACAACAGCACGCAGATTACCCAGCTGATCATGTTCCTGCGCACCGGCTACTACGCCGGCGACCGCAGCGCGCTGGACTTCGACACCGCCGCCTTCCGGGGCGTGCTGAAGAGTGCCATCCGGGCCTTCGGCGAGCGTGTCCGTGTGAACAATTTCCCGGCATCGGCCGAGCATGGCTATGCGCTCCGGGATTCGCTGATCCTCGTCCGGGCGGTGGATGCCATCACCGAAAATTTCGACACCATGGCCAGCGTGCTGAACCACTACGACAGCGCGAGCTATCGCGGCATTTTCGAAATGCGCGGCGCCGTCAGCCAGGTCCACATCCTTTCCTACAACCTGCAATGGGAACCGGACAGCGAAGCCCACATGATCGCCGACGACCAAGGCTTCCGTGAGGCGCTGCGCGACTTCGTCCAGGACAACTGCCCGACCGATTGCGATCTGGGCCAGACCTCGTACCTGATCACCGATGCGGCCTATGAACTGGGAAGATTCCTCCGGATCACCAGCGATGCCACATTCCGCCAGGAAACGCGCGATCTGGTCAAATCCCTGACCACGCTCTATTCGCTGGAGAACCACCCCAACGTCTTCCTGAAACTGGCCGAGATGGTGCACTGGTACGACAGCGCCAACTGCGCCTGGTACGGCCCCGGCGTGTGCACCGCGATGCAGGATCTGCAGGACATGATCCTGCCGCCCTCACAGGCCCGGGTGTGTCATGACGGAAAGCTCCGCATCCGCAACCATGATCTGAGCGCGCTGCAGCTCGACTACATCTGTGAAAGCCTGGATCAGCAGAAGACCGCCTTCATGACCCTGATGAACACCAGCGCGAACCAGCCCGTCGCCGACGACCACAATGACACGCTGGAAGTGGTGATCTTCAAAAACCAGAGCCACTACACCAGCTACTCCACCACCTTCTTCGGCAACAGCACCAACAACGGTGGCATCTATCTGGAAGGCACGCCGTCAAACCCCAACAACATGCCGCGTTTCATCACCTTCATCGCGCCCAGTAACTGGACCCGGCCAGCCGGCGTCTGGGAGCCGTGGAACCTGCACCACGAGTACACCCACTATCTGGACGGGCGCTACAACTTCCACGGCGGCTTCAGCGCGCTGCCGGGCACCGCGCCGTATTCGGCAGTGTGGTTCACCGAGGGCGTGGGCGAGTACATGGCGCAGTTCTTCCTGAGCAACCTGCCGGCCTCGCAATTCCCGGCGCTGGCCGATGCGATGGCGCTCTCGTTCCTGACCCGCAACGACGAAAGCGTCTGGTATGTCGGTAACGAACCCACACGCAATGTGCCGCTGTCGACGGTGTTCAACAACCAGTACAGCACCAGCCCGCAGGACAACATCTACGTCTGGGGCTATCTGGCCACGCGCTTCATGTTCGAACGCCACCGTTCCGATATCGACGCGATGCTGGCGCTGGCCCGGGTCGGCGACTACGCGCCCGGCTACCGCACCTGGCTCGACAACGTGCGCAACGGCAAGGATCAGGAATTCCGCAGCTGGCTGGACTGCTATC
>CAYRJS010000449.1:0-1954 GCA_964424535.1 uncultured Aquimonas sp. | reverse complement strand
AGTTCACCACGGTGGACCGCAAGCGTTCCGACGCGGACAAGAACAGCGCGCTCAAGCAGATCCTGGACAACGCCATCGTGGCCGACGGCGTGGCAGACATCTTTGCCTTGGCCGGGCTGGACAAGCCCAATATCGGGCTGCTGTCGGAAGAATTTCTGGAAGACGTGCGCAACATGCCCAGCCGCAACCTGGCGGTGGAACTGCTGGAAAAGCTGCTGCGCGACGAGATCAAGGCGCGGGCGCGCAACAACGTGGTGCAGGAGAAAAAATACGGCGACCGCCTGCTGGAAACCTTGCGCAAATACCACAACCGGGCCATTGAGACGGCACAGGTCATCGAGGAATTGATCCAGATGGCCAAGGACTTTCAGGCAGCGCTGGCGCGTGAAGCCGTACTGGGGCTAAATCCCCACGAGATCGCTTTCTACGATGCTCTGGCTAATAACGAAAGCGCCGTGCGTGACCTCGGCGACGAGATTCTCAAGAAGATCGCCGTCGAAATTACCGAAAAACTGCGCAACAGCACCACAGTGGATTGGCAGGTACGCGAAAGCGTGCGTGCCAGGCTGCGGATTCTGGTGCGGCGTACCCTACAGAAATGGAAGTACCCACCTGACAAGCAGCCTGAAGCTGTGGAATTGGTGTTGAAACAGGCCGAATCCCTATCAAACCACTGGTCCAGTCGAGATGCCCACTGAATTCGGACCACCGGTGCGTTGAAGTCAAACTCGCTGCAACCGAGCGGGAAGCCAACAACTGCAAGCAGCCGGCATACGCGCCTCAATATCCACGCCGCCTGATGGCAGGAGCCACCATGATCACCATTGAAAACCTCTCGCGCATGGAAAAGCTCCGGATGATGGAAGCCTTGTGGCGCGACCTTTCCGCCAATGCCAACGAGTTGGCATCGCCGGCCTGGCATGGTGAGGCGCTACAGCAGGCGGAAGCGGCGCTGGCCGGCGGCACCGCCCGTATGGTGGACTGGGCAGACGCCAAGGAGATGCTGCGCAAGCGCGACGGCTCGTGAACATTCATCCTGCGCCGCCGGATCAGTAGCGCACGCTGGCCGATGCCTGCTCTGCATCGACCACGTCAGGCAGACGACACCCTCACCTGCCTTCGCTGGCCGGCACCAGATAGTCGCGTTTGAGGGTGTCGGCGATCAGCGCGTCGGCGGCCTCGACATCGAATTCCTCCTCGCCATCGGCCATGGCCTGGGCGTAACGGAAGAAGGGAACGAACAGGTGCGCCTGATCGACTGCGGCTTGAAGCTGGTAGTTGCTGGCCGACAGCGCGTGCCAGGCGGTGGAAACACCTTCGGCCGGCGTCACTTCGGTGTCTTGCGTGGTGGCACCGCGCGGCTTCGGCGCATCCTGTGCCAGCGGCCAGGTGAAGGTGTAGCGGGCCGCATCGGACGATGATTCGCCCGCCATAACGGGAAGACTGGACGCGGCCAGCAGCAGGAACGGCAGCAACACGCGGAAAACGGGACTCATGGCGGCCTCCGGGCAATCGGCAGGCCAGATTAGTTGAAAACCATTCTCATTTCAGCCATGGCTGCCTGTGCGCGTGATGGGGCTGGCGGCTGTCTTCGTACAGCGACCCGAAAGGTTTGCGGGCAACCGATGAATGCCGCCCCATGGCTGCGGCCAGACGGTTCGGCGGCGGGCGTTTGCGCAGGGAATTTTCGGGCTAGCCCGGATATTTCATGAGAGGCACGGATGATCGCGAGGGATTTTGCGCCGCTCGCAAGGCGCAACGACTCCCGGTGGCAGGCCCCACCGGGAGGAGGAGCAACGCAGCGAGCGGTGCAAAAGGCCCGCGAGCGCCGCGTCAGCAGAAAAGTGTGCGGGACACTTCATCCAAAGCGGAAACATGGATCAAACGGCAATCTGGTGAGGTTTACGAGGCACTTTTCTGCGATCTCATGAAATATCCGGGCTAGCATGCGCGC
>CAYRJS010000448.1:0-1961 GCA_964424535.1 uncultured Aquimonas sp. | reverse complement strand
TGGAGTTGTCTCCTCCGTCGAATGCGTGGCCGCCAAGCAAGATGCCTTTGAGTACGTAGCTCGTGTCCGCTCGATTGATCCCCAAGCCCAGGGTGCGGCATTGGTCTCGAACTCGCTTGCTGGTGTCAGACAGTGCAAACGGGGTCGTTTCAACATCCTTAGCCACCGCATCCAGAAGTCCTCGGATCTCAGGGGGTGACAGCAGCGGCATCCCCGTCGCCTGATTCACTTGTTGGACGACGGGGTAAAGATGCTTGTCTCGTCCCCAGTCAATGGCCTTTGAAGGTGTCGGCGTAGCTTTGACTCGAGGGTCGATAACCGTTCCGCCACCGTTCTCCCAGTTCACCTTGAGTGGCTCCAGGTCAAGTGAGTCCATGAATTTGCGAAACGAACCCTTGCCTCCCCAGTCAGCCGCCATCCCGCCATGCTTGGCCACGATGAGCTGAGCCAGGCGGGCACACGGCACAGGGCGTCCAGCTTTCTCCAACTCGTCGAGAATGAGGCGGTGGATACTGCGGATGACATCATCTAGCTTCTCTCCATTGCCTTCGTGGGTTGACTTGGCTCGTTGGGGAAGCTCATGTCTAGCCGGGTCACTGATGGTGCCGCTGTCCCAATCCACCACCAAGGGCGTCAGTCTTTGCGACCAGTGGTCCATCAGCTTTCGGAAACTGCCAAATCCTGCCCATGTGGCGGCGTCCATACCGTCAACTTCCTGGGCAAGCTTGCTGGCGAGGAATGGAAGAGCAACGGCCTTCGGCGACTCTTGAAGCAGGCGCCTTGCGTACGATGTGGCGTCTTTGAGGACATCTGCTTGAGATCTGCTCTTCGTCACAGGTGTGGACTCTGGGATTGCGTCTTCTTCAGCAAAACCCAACCCGGTCCGAATGAAGTCGTCCTGGTCAATCAGCAGATCAGCAGAAGCCTTGTAGGCTGCTGATGGGAATCCGACAGCCAGTACCGTGGTGCGCCTGTCCCAGCGTCGGAGCTTGCGCAATACCGGGGTGAAGTCTGCATCGGCAGAAAAGACGATGAACTCGTCGTAGTGGACCTGGTGCTGCAGCAGGTCGACTATGTCCAGCACCATGTGAATGTCGGTGCTCGTCTTGCCCTCGCTCGTCATGGGCGGGCAATCGATGATCTCGAAGCCGGCCCGGTTGAATGCTGGCCGGAAGCGCTGGAAGGCCTGCGGGTTCAGATAACAGCGGCGCACCAGCAGTCTTCTGCCTTCGGTGTCAGGAGCATGCGGCGGGGGTTCCAGTGTTTCGGTCAACCACTTTATCCAGAGGCCTGGTTGATCGGCAAACCGGTCGGCAGCTTCCTGGTCGAGCTTGCGGAGGCTGGAGTAAATGTTGTCGAAGTCGACGAACAGCGCGCTCTTCATGGCTGACCCTTATCGATCTGGAAAACCTGCTTCAGCCGCTCCACCGTATGGCGCCACTTGGGCGTTGTGGGCTGGCACACCGTGTTCTGGTTCCCAAACAGGCCGACTTCATAGAAGGCCTTGCCCGCATCCAGGGTGTGGATCCATTTCACCTTGACGAAGTACTCGCTGAGTTCGGGCGTGTCGGCTGATGTCTTGTACTTGGCGCCATGCTGAACCACGTCCATCACGGACTGCTCCCCGTGATCGGTCATCACAGTGAACTCGCTGGCAGGTTGTACGGCTTGTTCCACCACGCCAACACCGACGTAACCCCTCTTGGGAATGTTGACCCAGACACGGTCGCCGGGCGAGAGCATCTTCAGCGTCTGGCTGTACCAGGTGCCACCACCTGCACTGATGTACCCATACTTGCGGGCGTCGTCCCAGCTGCGGCTGGCCGTGTCACCGAACGACACGTAGTACTCACCGTTCCAGGGCTCCTTCTCGCCAACGTTGCTCTTGCCCACGGCGGCGTTGGCCTGGGTTTCGCCCGGATCAATCAGCCAAGTGCGGCTCAGCAGCTGGTGTTCCCCAT
>CAYRJS010000447.1:0-1970 GCA_964424535.1 uncultured Aquimonas sp. | reverse complement strand
GCCGAACGGTTCAGGCGCTGGCCCTGGCAATCCGGGCAAGGCCGGTTGCTGATGTATTTGGCCAGTTCCTCGCGCACCAGTTGTGAATCGGTCTCCCGGTAGCGGCGCTCTATATTGGGCAAGACGCCCTCGAAACGATGCTTGCGCACGCTGGGTTTGCCCGATTCGGTGTGGTAGGTGAAGCTGATCGACTCCTGTCCGCTGCCATGCAGCACGACCTCGCGCACAGCTTCGGGCAACTCGCGCCAGGGCGTATCGATATCGAAATCGTAGTGCTTGGCCAGTGCCGCAATCAGTTGGAAATAATAATGATTGCGTCGATCCCAGCCACGCACGGCACCGGCAGCCAGGCTCAATTCCGGATGCGTGACAACCCGATCCGGATCGAAATACTGACTGACGCCCAGACCATCGCAGGTCGGGCAGGCACCCATCGGGGCATTGAAGGAAAACAGCCGTGGCTCCAGTTCCGGCAGAGCGTAATCGCACACCGGGCAGGAATAGCGCGAGGAAAAAAGCTGGGGCGTGGCCTTGGCCTCGTCCATGTCCACCACCAGCGCCAGACCATCGCCCAGACGCAGTGCGGTCTCAAAGGATTCGGCCAGGCGCTGCTTGATGTCCTCACGCGGACGGAAACGGTCGATCACTGCCTCGATGGTGTGCTTGATGCGCAAGGCCAGCTTGGGCGGATCGTCCAGTTCGATGACCTCACCATCCACCCGCGCCCGCACCAGACCCTGGGCGCGCAACTGCTCGAACACCTGCACATGCTCGCCCTTGCGCTCGCGGATCACCGGCGCCAGCAGCATGTAGCGGCGTTCCGGATCGAGTGCGAGGGTGGCATCGACCATCTGGCTGACGGTCTGGGCCGCCAGCGGGAAACCATGATCCGGGCAGCGCGGGGTACCGACGCGGGCATACAGCAGACGCAGGTAGTCGTACACCTCGGTAATCGTGCCCACGGTCGAGCGCGGGTTGTGCGAGGTGGATTTTTGCTCGATGGAAATAGCCGGCGACAGACCTTCGATATGGTCGATATCGGGCTTGTCCATCATCGACAGGAATTGCCGGGCGTAGGCCGAAAGTGATTCCACATAGCGGCGCTGGCCTTCGGCATAAATGGTGTCGAATGCCAGCGAACTTTTGCCCGAACCGGACAGCCCGGTGATCACGATCAACTGGTTGCGCGGCAGGTCCAGATCGATGTTCTTGAGGTTGTGGGTGCGCGCGCCGCGCAGGCGAATGGTGTCCATGCAAGCATCTGGTGAAACCGGCCTGCCAGTGTAGCCCTGTGCAACTGGATGGCGCATGAGCCGCCCTGGTTGGCATGGTCAGACGCTGCTTGGGAGCCAGAAATTGACCCAAACCGCATCATTGGCGCATAATGCGCGGTCCGTTTCGTGTGTTGGCGTAGCCTGCGCACAACGGAACCTGCCAACCGGGCTCGACCCGGTTCGAGAATAACTACAGAGGTCAACAACATGTCGTATGCAGTCATCGTGACCGGCGGCCGGCAGTTTCGCGTGATGGAAGGCGAAACCCTGCGCGTCGAAAAGCTGGAAGCCGAGGTCGGCGCCACGGTCGAATTCGACCAGGTCTTGCTGGTGGGCAGTGGCGAAGAAGTGCGCATTGGCGAAGCCGTCAACGGCGCCAAGGTCACCGCCACGATCAAGTCGCACGGTCGCGGCGAGAAGATCCGCATCATCAAGTTCCGTCGGCGCAAGCACCATCGCAAGAGCATGGGCCACCGGCAGCATTACACCGAAATCCAGATCACCGGCATCGCCGGCTGATCGCCCGCACAGGAGACAGCAGTCATGGCACATAAAAAGGCAGGCGGCAGCACCCGCAACGGTCGCGATTCCAATCCGAAGTACCTGGGCGTGAAGGTCTACGGTGGCCAGGTGATCAACGCCGGCAACATCATCTTGCGTCAGCGAGGCACCCAGTTCCACCCGGGCATGGGCGTC
>CAYRJS010000446.1:0-1970 GCA_964424535.1 uncultured Aquimonas sp. | reverse complement strand
GACATCTGGGTGAAAATCGTGGTGCCGACCTTGGGCAGCTTGGTCGGCGGCAATGTGAATGACATCAGGCGGTGATCCGAATATGGCGGTTGTCGCGCTTGGTGGAAACGGGAAGCATAGGCGTGCAAAGCACTGGCCGTCCGGATCCGGATGGCCAGTGCGCACGCCAGATGGCGGTTGTCGCGTTATTGGCCCCGCCCGGCCATCCACGGCCTGGCGGGGAGCATGAAGTCACCGATCTCAGTGGCAACTGCGCGGATCGGTCAGCATCTGGATCGGGGTGTCCTGGCTCCAGCTGCCAGGCACCGGCGCGCGGAACTGCACATCGATCTCCAGTTCACCACTGGTGGGCGTGTTGTAGCGCCGACTCAGCGCGCCGACCTCATGCCCGGTGGAGTTGCTGTAGCTGCACAACGGACAGCTGCCCTGCAACTGGAGCAAGGGCAGCGAAGCATTGCTGCCCAGACTGACGCTGCGCTCACTCACCGCCTGCAGCCAGCGCGGCTGCCCCTTGCCGTCGTACAGGTACGCCAGCATGGTTTCCAGGCCCGGATACGAGTTGATGTCGTAACCGAAACCGGAACGGGCCGGGTCGTACCAGTTGCCGTCAATCAACTGGTCGCCCTGGACGCCCTCGCAACCGCCGGCCTCGAGCAGCGTGATCGGCATCGAACCGCTTTCCCCGTCCAGGTTCCAGCTGAACACCATGCTGTCGGCACGGCTCAGCGACAACATGCCCTCACCCACCCACGTTGCCACCGCACGAGTGCCATTCCACGCGAACCGGTTCACGTCAAACGTGAAGTCGCCGCGGTTTCCGCTGGGCGCTGCGCCCGTGCCCAGATACCAGACCGGAGTGCCATCCTGCAGATAGGTGTACCAGGCCACGCCCCACACCTGGCCATCGGCGGCCGGCGAAAGCTGGATGCCTGAACCGGACCTTTTCGGGTTGTACCAGTTGCCAAAGCCCGGCAGCTGCGGCGCGCTGTCATAGCGGATGCGCGCCGTCAGATGGAAGCGTGCGGTGATGTCGCCGGTGTTTTCCGGCGTGATGTACCAGCGTCCGGGTGAAAGCTCGGCCCCGCTGATGGTGAGGCTGTGCTCGGCTCCCGCGCCTTCGGACGTGGCGATGGCATGGTCCCGCGGCGGCGCTACCGAAATTTCCGCCAGCGACGCCGAGCCCGGCGGGAGCGGCGCCCCGAGTTCTCCGCTCACCAGATGCCCAAGGTGCAGCTTGATGTCTCCGGTCCCGGTGCTCTTGATCTCCAGCGATCGCGCATTGTGAGGCACGTCGATGTAAAGGCGATCGTGCGTCTGTCCTTTCGCCAGACGCATGGTGCGGGTCTTGCCCGGCAACAGCAGCGTGGACGAATGGTGGCCGCTGGCCGGGCGACGCAGCTTGACCAGTACCTTGCCAACGTTGCCCGGATTGGCATCACTGCCGCCCAGGATCAGATGACCCCACCGGGTATGACCGTTGGCAAAGCCGGGATCATTCCACCCTAGGCGCACGCTGAACGGCTCGTTCAAACCGGTGCGGCCCGGGCCGCTGGCCACCAGCGTGGTTGAGTCCGAGGCAGACAGCGGAACCAGCGCACTGGCCACCGAGACCACATCCCTGCCGGACGCCGATGCCGTGTAGTTCTGGATCAGCACCCAGAATCGGTCGCCGGCGTTGACATCCAGTTCCAGATCACACACCGCACGCGATTCGTTGCCGTCGACCTGATAGGCCGCACACAACTGGGTGGCCTCGCTCGGCAACTCGTTGGCGCTGGCGGCAGTGCCGACAAACAGATCAATATCGCCCGACGTGGTGGAGTTGGCTTCGGTCCGGAAACGCACCCGCCCCGAATGCGTCGCACTCAGGCGGAAGAATCGCGTGCCCTCATGCTGGGAGTTCAGGCCGTCATAGCGATCATTCGGGGTGGGATCGGCCGGCACCGAGGGATTGGCCATCAGCGGCACCA
>CAYRJS010000445.1:0-1979 GCA_964424535.1 uncultured Aquimonas sp. | reverse complement strand
GCCGCGCGTGGTATTTCGCCAACGACCGCGACATGATCGGCCTGCTGTTGCTGGTCAGCACGTTGCTGCTGTTCATCACCGCGCTGGGCATCGTCGGACTGACCAGTTTCTGGGTGGGCCAGCGCAGCCGCCAGATCGGGGTTCGTCGCGCATTGGGTGCCACGCGCGGGCAGGTGCTGCGCTATTTCCAGCTGGAGAACTTCCTGCTCACCGGCTGCGGCATCGCGTTCGGGCTTGGCCTGGCGTTCGGGCTCAACCAATGGCTGATGGCGCAGTACGAGTTGGCGCGCCTGCCCTTGGCCTATCTGCCCGTTGGTGCGCTGACGCTGTGGCTGCTGGGTCAGATCGCGGTGTTCGGGCCGGCGCGCCGCGCCGCCAGCGTGCCGCCGGCCATCGCCACCCGCAGCGCGTAATGTCAGGAGCCTGCAAACGGGTTCAGGGTGCGGACACCGGTTGGGGTGAAGTCGCGCTCGTTGCGGGTGACGACGGTCAGGTCGTGCAGCAGGGCCGTGGCGGCAATCTGCTTGTCCAGCGCATTTTCCGGGTGGGATACGCGCAGACGGCCCCATACCTGCGCGGCATCGTGATCGAAAGGCAACACGTGATCCTGGTACACGTCGACCACCTGTTGCAACCAGCGTTCAAGTTGATCCGCCTGATCGGCATCGCCTCGGTACCGGATCAACTCGACGCCACGGCGCAGCTCTCCCACGGTGATCACCGAGATGAAGACGGGAATGTCCTGTTCCACCACGGTGGCAAAAAAGCTTCGAACCCCTGGGTTCGATCTTGGGCCCTTGCGGATCTCGCTGATGACGTTGGTGTCAATCAAATACATGGTCAGCATGCGGGTCCTGTTGCCGGACAAAATCTTCGTCACGACCCGCGTCCGGCATCTGTGCGAGCACCTGCGCCAGGCTGCGCCGTGGGGCCGTGAGCAGGGACGCTTTCAGGATGGCGCGGTGCTCGGCTTCGGCACTGCGTCCGTGTCGCGCAGCGCGTTCCTTGAGTGCCTGCACGATGCGTTCGTCAAGATTCCTTACAATCAGAGTGGCCATGGCTGATTCTCGCCTGCAGGATTGATATCAATGATAGCATTCATCAATTTGTTGCGGCATCGGTATTCGAGGCAGCTCCTCGCCGACGCCGGGATCCGCGCCTGTGCGCACCTGCGCACGATCTGGTAACCATGCCCACGATCCTTGTCATCGACGATAACCCCACCGTCATCACCGCGCTGGAGACGCTGTTCTCCTTGCACGATATCCGCACACTGGACGCCGATTCGCCCGAAGCGGGGCTGGAAGCGTTGCGTGGCGGAGGAGTGGATCTGGTGATCCAGGACATGAACTTCCGCGCCGACACGACCTCTGGGGAGGAGGGTGCGGCCCTGTTCCGGCAGATCCGCGCGCAGCACCCCGATATGCCGGTGATCCTGCTGACGGCGTGGACGCATCTGGAAACCGCGGTTGATCTGGTCAAGGCCGGGGCGGCCGATTATCTGGCCAAGCCTTGGGATGACGACAAGCTGTTGGCCAGCGTCAACAACCTGCTGGAACTGGCCGAAGCCCAGCAGGAACTGGTATCCCGGCGTGAATCGGATCGACAACGCCGCGAGGTGCTGGCAGGTGGTCACGATTTGCGCGGGCTGATCTATGACGATACGGCTAGCGAAGCTCTGGTGACGTTGGCGCTGCAGGTCGCGCGCTCGCATTTGCCCGTGCTGATCACTGGCCCGAATGGTGCCGGCAAGGAAAAATATGCCGAGATCGTGCATTTCAATTCGAGCGTGAAGTCCGGTCCCTTCGTTGCCGTGAATTGCGGCGCATTGCCGCATGAGCTCATCGAGGCGGAACTGTTCGGAGCCGAGCCGGGCGCTTTCACCGGCGCCAGCAACAAGCCGCGTGCGGGCAAGTTCGATGCTGCCGATGGCGGCACCTTGTTTCTCGACGAGATCGGCACCTTGCCGTTGGGCGGGC
>CAYRJS010000444.1:0-1990 GCA_964424535.1 uncultured Aquimonas sp. | reverse complement strand
GTCGCAAGCGCCTGAACGCCGGTGTCGGCATCCTCGGCCTGGCCCATCTGATGGCACGCCAAGGCCAGCGCTATACCGACAGCGCGGGCAAGCGTTTCATCCATGAGGTGGCCGAACGCCATTACTGGCACCTGCTCAACGCCAGCCTCACCCTGGGCCAGGAATTGGGCAACGCACCCTGGATGCACAAGACCCGCTGGCCGCAAGGCTGGCTGCCCCTGGATACCTGCAACCGCAACGTCGATACGATCACCGCCTTCGAAAATCGTTACGACTGGGAAGGTCTGCGGGCCAGGGTCATCGCCCAGGGCGGCATCCGCAACTCGGTGCTGGTGGCGCATATGCCCACCGAAACTTCGGCCAATGCCTCGGGTACCACCAACGGCCTGTATCCGATCCGCGAACTGAGTCTGATCAAGACCGACAACCATCGCGTCAACTACTGGGCCGCCCCCGAAGGTGACCGCCTGGCCGAACGCTATCAATCGGCCTGGGATATTCCCGCCCGCGACCTGACCGAGGTCTACGCCATCGTGCAGAAATGGACCGACCAGGGCATTTCTGCCGATTTTTATCGCAAGTTGATCGGCGACGCCTCGATTGCCTCCACCGAGCTGATCGAGAACTACCTGGATCGCGTGCGCTTCGGGCTCAAGTCCAAGTACTACATGAACCAGAAGACCTCCAACGGCCTGAAGGAAATTGCCGAGGTGGCCAGCACCAGCGTCGATGACAGCGTCGAAGCCGACTCGACCTGCGAGTCGTGCACCTTGTAGGTCGATTTTTCGTCGCCCCACCTTCACGCCACTGACGCTCGCGCTCGCTTGCGCGATCACGCGGCGTCGTCAAATTTCAGGAAACCAAGATGACCGATACCGTTTTCAATTACGCCAAGACCGACTACGAAAAACCGCTGCTGCTGCTGGGCCAACGCCCCGGCTTGTTCGATACCGTCAACCGCCACTACCCGGAGATCTGGGCGCTGTACAAGGCTCAGAAATCGCTGGACTGGGACGAGAACGAATTTGATTACTCGTCCTGCAACGCCGAGTTCAAGGCCTGCTCGCGCGCCACCTACGACATGATGATCAAGACCCTGGCCTGGCAGTGGGAGGCCGATTCGGTGGCCTCGCGCGCCATCGCCCCGGTGCTGGCCCCGTTCATCACCTCCAGCGAACTGTGGGCCTGCTGGCAGCGCATTTCCGACAACGAAGTCGTGCATGCGGCCACCTACTCGGAAATCGTGCGCAATTCCTTTGATGATCCCAGCGCAATCCTGGACGAAATCCTGCGCGTGCAGCAGGCCCATGCGCGCCTGGAACGGGTTGTGCAGGCCTTTGCCGAAGGCTATGCCGCCTCACACAAATACGCGCTCGGCCTATTGCCCAACGACCAGAAAACCTACGACACCGTGTTCATGATGGTGGTGGCCCTGTTCTGCATGGAGCGCATCCAGTTTCTGGCCTCGTTTGCGGTCACCTTTGCCATTTGCGATACCGGCCTGTTCCAGCCGATCGGCAAGGCCATCCAGAAAATCGCCCAGGACGAGCTGGAAATCCACGCCGAACTGGATCGCGCCGTGTTGCTCAACGAACTGGGTACCGAGCGCGGCCAGCGTGCCTTCGCCCAGTGCCGTGAGGCCATTGAGGAACTGATCGAGGAAGTCGTCGATGCCGAATTGCGCTGGATCGATTACCTGTTTTCCGAAGGCCGCGAACTGGTCGGCATGAACGCCCAGCGTCTGGCCGACTGGACCTTGTACTGCGCCAAGGATGTGTACCAGACCCTGGGCATCCAGACCGACAAATACGCTCTGCCCGCCAGCAACCCGCTCAAGTTCATGGAGAAGTGGCTGAACATTTCCAGCACCCAGGCCTCACCCCAGGAACAGGACATCGCCGCCTACAAGGTCGGGGTGATGCGCCGCACCGATGCCGGCGTGCTCTTCGATGCCGATTTTTGAATACCACCCGGAGATATCCATGCACGT
>CAYRJS010000443.1:0-2007 GCA_964424535.1 uncultured Aquimonas sp. | reverse complement strand
TGCTGGCACGGTTCGGCTTTGCCGGCGATAATCCCTGTTTGCCATCAGGAAATTGATTGGCAGCGCATCCGTCGGGTTGCCCTGCCACATGCCCATGTCCTCTGCCACTGAACCTGCCGTCGTGTTCGAGCGCGTGACCTTGTGTCGCGGGGCTCGCACGATCCTGTCGGAAATCGATTTTTCCCTGCCCCGGGGCGGGGTCACGGCGGTGCTCGGGCCATCGGGTGCGGGCAAGTCCACCTTGCTTTATGGCGTGGTGGGCGAACTGGTGCAGGCCGCCGGTTCGATCCGGGTGCTGGGCGAATCCCTGCCCCGACCGCATGTGCGCAGCCTGTTTGACCTGCGCCGCAAGATGGGTGTGATGCTGCAGGGCAACGGCCTGCTCAGTGATCTGAGCGTTTTTGAAAACGTGGCCCTGCCTTTGCGCACCCATACCGACCTGCCCGAGCCGATGATCGCCGAACTGGTACGCATGAAACTGGCGGCGGTGGGCCTGGCCGAGGCGGCCGAGCTGGAAACCAGCGAACTGTCGGGCGGCATGGCCCGGCGTGTGGCCCTGGCCCGGGCGGTGGTGACCGATCCGCCGTTGATGCTCTACGACGAACCCTTGACCGGGCTGGATCCGATCGCCTGCGGGGTGATCGTCAACCTGATCCGCCGCCTCAATGACGCCCTGGGCATGACCAGTTTCGTGATCACCCACGATGTGCGCGAGATCCTGCCGATTGCCGACCAGGTCATCATCGTGGCCAATCGCGGCATCGTGTTCGCCGGTACTCCGGTCGCACTGGAGGCCAGCACGGATCCGCTGGTACGCCAGTTCATGGATGGCACGCCGGATGGGCCGATCGGCTTTGACTACCGCGCCACGCGCCAGGCCGTGATGGCCAAGGATGCCGGGGGACGCGCGCATGCTTGAGTTTATTGCCACCCTGGGGCGCTTTGGTCTGTTTTTGCTGCGCATCCTGGGCGCGATCCGGCCATCACGTACGCAATTTCTCGATACGGTGCGGCAGATCTACGTGATCGGGGCACGTTCGGTGCCGATCATCGCCGTCGGCGGCGCCTTCGTGGGCCTGATGATGACCCTGCAGGGCTATCGCACTCTGACCACTTTCGGGGCCGGCAATGCCCTGGGCACGGTGTTGTCGCTGTCGGTGTTTCGCGAGCTGGGGCCGGTGCTGACGGCAATCCTGTTCTGCGGTCGCGCTGGTTCGGCCATGGCCGCCGAACTGGGCCTGATGCGCGCCACCGACCAGATCATGTCGCTGTCGATGATGGCGATCGATCCGATCGGCAAGGTGGTGGTGCCGCGCTTTCTCGCCACCCTCATCAGCGTGCCGTTGCTGGCGGCGGTGTTCGTCGCCTTTTCCATCCTCGCCGGCTGGTTCCAGGCCAGCGTCGTGCTGGGGGTGGACGCGGGCTATTTCTGGGCTTCGCTGCAAACCAGCGTGGACCTGTTCGAAGACTACGGACAGACCTTCGTAAAGGCCTCGGTCTTCGGCTTTTTCTGTGGCTTGATTGCCACTTTCGTGGGTTATCACGCCAAGCCGACACCGGAAGGCACCTCGGTGGCCACCACGCAGGCGGTGGTACATGGCTCGCTGATGGTGCTGTTCCTGGATTTTTTGCTCAGTGCAACCTTGTACTGAAAGGCAGACAATGACGATGGATATGGAGACCGATCATGGCCAGTCCCAAAACTGAATGGAGCGTGGGTGGATTCATCCTGATGGGCTTTGCCTGCGCCCTGGCGCTGGCGTTCGCTTCGACCAATTCCGGGGATCGCCTGGGCGGGGCCAGCTATCGGGTAACGGCAAACTTCACCAATGCCGGTGATCTGAAGGCGCGCGCGCCGGTCAAGATCGCTGGGGTCAAGGTGGGTGAAATCGAATCCATCGCCCTGGACGAGAACTTCGATGCCCGGGTGGAACTGCGCCTGACCCGCTCCGTGGGCGATATCCCCGCCGACACCAGCGCGGCCATCTACACCAGCGGCCTGCTGGG
>CAYRJS010000442.1:0-2027 GCA_964424535.1 uncultured Aquimonas sp. | reverse complement strand
GGAAACAGCTTCATGCCGATAAAGATGAAGAATCCGACGATGCATAAGACGATGAGAAAGCTCATCAGGGTCAGGCCGGACTGGGTCGAAATGCGTTTCATGAGATCCCCGCGAAGTCATGTGGAAAGCTGGATCGTCTGATCGACGGTCCGGTGGTGTCAAGCCGTGGGTGCCTGGCTCGGAAGCTGGGCAACAACCCGCATTAGTGTATGACGGTTCCGATCCGGGAAAAATCCACCGAACCATTGCGCCCATCCCAGTTCATCCAGATGAAGAAGGCCTTGCCCACCAGGTTCTGTTCGGGCACGAAGCCCCAGTAACGACTGTCTTCGCTGTTGTCGCGATTGTCGCCCATGGCGAAATAGTGACCTTCGGGCACGGTCCAACTGCCTTCGGCAATACCGCCACGCTGGATGCGCGGATCCACCAGGATGGCGTGGTCGACTCCATGCAATTGTTCCTGGAGCAGCTGTGCCCCGGTCATCTCGCGCCCGGAACCAACCCCGACATAGGTTTCCTGCGGCACGCTGACGATGGGCTCGCCATTCACGCTGAGCACCTTGTTGCGATACTCGATGACATCACCCGGCAGGCCAATCACGCGCTTGATGTAATCCTGTGCCGGGTTTTTCGGATAGCGGAACACGAAGACATCGCCACGCTGGGGCTCGCCGATCGGGATGATCTTGGTGTCGGTCACCGGCAGGCGGATGCCATAGGCAAACTTGTTGACCAGGATGAAATCGCCGGTCAGCAAGGTCGGCATCATCGAATTGGAGGGAATGCGGAAGGGCTCGGCAATGAACGAGCGCAGCACCAGCACGAACAGCAGGACCGGGAAAAAGGAACGCGCATATTCGACCAGCATCGGTTCCTTGCGCCCGGCCGTCTTGCGCTTTTTCGCAAACGCCAGATGATCCACCAGCCAAATCAGGCCCGCCAGGGCCGTCACCGCTACCAGAAAAGCCGCAAAATCAACGCGCACGGTAAATCCTTGGAATAAGCATCATTATTTGGAATCGGCCTGCAATACGGCCAGGAAGGCTTCCTGCGGAATCTCGACCCGACCGACCGATTTCATCCGCTTCTTGCCCTCTTTCTGTTTTTCGAGCAATTTTTTCTTGCGTGTGGCATCGCCGCCATAGCACTTGGCCAGCACGTTCTTGCGCAGGGCCTTGACCGTGGTGCGGGCAATGATCTGGGCGCCGACGGCGGCCTGGATGGCGACGTCGAACATCTGCCGGGGAATCAATTCGCGCATCTTTTCGCAGATCTCGCGGCCGCGTCGATCGGCCTGGCTGCGGTGACAGATGATGGACAGGGCATCGACCCGATCGCCGTTGATCAGGATATCCAGACGCACGAACGGACCGACCTCGAAACGCACGAAGTGGTAATCAAGCGAGGCGTAGCCACGGCTGACTGATTTGAGCTTGTCGAAAAAGTCCAGCACCACTTCGGCCATCGGCAATTCGTAGTTCACCTGCACCTGGCTGCCCAGATACTGGATGCCGATCTGCATGCCACGTTTTTCTTCGCACAACTTGATGACGTTGCCGACGTAATCCGGCGGCGTCAGGATACTGGCCAGGATGATCGGCTCGCGGATTTCGGCGATCTTGGTGGCTGCCGGGAGCTGGGCCGGATTGTCCAGGGTCGAAACCTCCCCTTCCACGCCCAACAGCTCGTAAATCACGGTCGGGGCCGTGGTGATGAGGTTGAGGTTGTATTCGCGCTCCAACCGTTCCTGCACGATTTCCATGTGCAACATGCCCAGGAAGCCGCAACGAAAACCAAAGCCCATGGCTTCCGAGCTTTCCGGCTCGAAGCGCAGGGCGGCATCGTTCAAACGCAACTTTTCCAGGGCCTCGCGCAAGGCCGGGTAATCTTCGGCATCGACCGGAAACAGACCGGCGAACACGCGCGGCTGCATTTCCTGGAAACCCGGCAACTGGGCATCGGCGGGGGCCGCAGCCAGGGTCAGGGTGTCGCCCACCGGCGCTCCGTGCACATCCTTGATGCTGGCC
>CAYRJS010000441.1:0-2028 GCA_964424535.1 uncultured Aquimonas sp. | reverse complement strand
GCGGGGTATCGGTGCCGGGTGGCACGCTGCAACGTGCTGCCCGGCGCCCTGTTTTGAGGGTCTAGCGCTCCTCCCGCACCGCGATCTCGCAGCTGTAGTACGGCCCGGCCCGGTGCGTGATTTCGATGGGCCGGGTCAGGTGGCCGTAAATCCCGAGCCGGGTCGCCATCTGACTCGCTGATCGGGGGATCAGGATGCAGGGGCCGGTGGTGCCCAGCGTTTCGCTTGCATCCGTCAGCCAGTTGGCTGCGTTTTCCCGGTTGAGGTCGTCCAGGCCACGGCCCACGCCGATAGCGTCTGCCTCTTCCAGCTTGCTGCATGACACGCGCAGCTCCCTGACCACTCCGCCCGGCGATGCATACGCTGATCCGTCGCGGGCCGCTGATAGGGCGCCGTAGTCGAAAGCACCGCTTATCCACTGCGCGTCTACACCGTCCGGGAACTCCACGGCGTTGCCGATCCAGATGCCGCCAAACGATACCGGCTGGGGTCCAAGAACATCGTCTGTATGCCAGAAGTCGAACCGATATTGCCGGTATGTGATCGGGTTGAAGTTTTCGTACACATCCCCCCACGGCGCTACAAAGAAAATATTAATCTTCTTTTGCCGGGTATGGATGTACGACCGTGCCAATGGCTGCTGCGCCACTACTTCCCACGCGCCCGCTGGTGTCTGCCCGCTGACCACAATATTTCCATCGCCGTACATCGGCTCATCGTAGTTCGGCAGGACCAACCCCAGCACCGCGATCACCCGCACCTGTGACAGCCCCACGCCTCCACTGCCGTCGTTGTAATCCGGCACGCCGGCGTAGATCGAGCATTTCCCTGAGCCTTCCGGCCCCAGAGTGATCTTTTTCCCGAGCTGTCGGGAGACCAGGTTATCAAGTGAGCCCGCAAGGATCGTCGTGCCCGGGTTCAGGGCGAACGGGGAGGCGCCAGTGGATCGGTAATACTCCGCACATTCATTCCGGAACGAAAAATAGGCTGGCATGTCATCCCCACAGGATCAGGTCGGCGGTGTCGTTTGAGAACCGGCCGCGGTTGGATAGGCAAAGGTAGTGGCGCGATGCGCCGGCGTGTGTAAGCAGTACGGGATGGCCCGGTTGCAGTGCCAGGCTATCGTCGAGTGCGGCGCGCACGGTGACCAGTCGGCGGCGCTTGCGGTAGAGCGCGGTCAGGCGATCGGCCAGCAGCTGCGCGCCGGCGGATGTGGACAGCAGGCTGGCGAACGGCTCGGCCTGCTCCGCGTGGCGGTAGTCGGCGGCGACCGTGGTGGTGCCGGTGGCGATGGCGGCGTAATCGGCCATCAGGGTATCGGCCAGCGTGCGCCCGGCGCTGGAGGTGTAGAGGCTGCTGGCGATATCCGACGGGCTGTGCACCGCCCATGTCGGATCGCCAGCCACGCGCGTGGTCAGTCCACCTGCTTCATCCAAGCGCGACGACACATCCCCGATCAGGTTGACATCATCCAACCGCAGGATCGGCCAGCCATTGGTTTGCCACCGCGTGGCGACATCCTCCGGGTCTTCCAGCAGCACGCCCCGGAGCTTGCCGAGTGCGTCGAAATACCACCCGCCGCCCACGCTGGCCAGCAGGTGGTCCAGCACGCGCAGCACGGTGCGGTTATCGCCCGGGCCGGTATGCAGGCACAGCGGCATCGATGCGGCGTCGGGGAAGGAAAAGCTCGCTACGTCGATGTCGGACTCGGGCAGCGGGCCGCGGTACGAGGCGGCATAAAGAGCGTGCTGGGCGATGGTAGAAACGTTCTGCACCCGCGCGACTCGAATGCTACGGATGGTGTGATCCAGACCCGCGACGTTGGCGTAAAGCCGCAGGTGATTGATAGCTCCCGGCGCCCCAATCGTGATGATGATCGTCATCTTGGAGTTGGCATGGGCGCTGGTGATCGTGCTTATGCCAGACGAAGTGGATGCAGTGCTGTTCGTCCGTTGGATATAGAGCGCTGAGCCCGTGTTGATGTTACCCAGCTCAATATCGACCCGATATGTTCCTGGGGCATCAAAC
>CAYRJS010000440.1:0-2049 GCA_964424535.1 uncultured Aquimonas sp. | reverse complement strand
TTGCCGCCACCGGTGGTCGCCTTGTCGCCACCCTGGCCAAGCTCCTGCAGCAAAAGGGTTCCGGCCGCGGCCTGATCTCGATCTGCACCGCCGGCGGCATGGGCGTTACGGCGATCCTGGAACGCTGAAGAATCCATTGTTCGCGAAACCCTGCGCCCGCGACCGATCCGGTTGTGGGGCGTTGACGTGTGCGTCACAACATCTCGACAGCCATGCCAAATGGCACATTTACTGTTATACCAATGTAATACACTAGGTGAAAATACCTCGGCCCAGTCACGTTTTGCGTAAGCCTGGGTCATTGTTCTCACCATTGTCGCCAAGGACCCCGCCATGCTCACCATCCAGAACCTCAGCAAGACCTACGCCAACGGCGTGACCGCTTTGAAGAACGTTTCCCTGACAATTCCCACGGGCATGTTCGGTTTGCTGGGTCCCAATGGCGCGGGCAAGTCCACCCTGATGCGCACCATCGCCACCTTGCAGGATCCCGATTCGGGCAGCATCCGCCTGGGTGATATCGATGTGCTGGCCGACAAGCAGGCCGCGCGCCAGGTGCTGGGCTATCTGCCGCAGGAATTTGGCGTGTATCCCAAGGAGCCGGCGCTGACCCTGCTCGATCATTTCGCCATCCTCAAGGGCATCGTCGATGCCAAGCAACGGCGCGAAGTGGTCGAAGCCTTGTTGCGGCAGGTGAACCTGTGGGATGTGCGCGGCTACAAGCTGGGCGGTTTTTCCGGTGGCATGCGTCAGCGTTTCGGCATTGCCCAGGCCCTGCTGGGCGATCCCAAGCTGATCATCGTGGACGAGCCTACCGCCGGTCTGGATCCAGAAGAACGCAACCGTTTCCTCAACCTCCTGGCGGAAATCGGCGAACACATCGTGGTGATCCTGTCGACCCATATCGTCGAGGATGTGACCGATCTGTGCCAGAACATGGCGATCATTTCGCGTGGTGAAGTCCTGCTGACCGGACAGCCACACGAGGCCCTGGCCTCGCTCGACGGCCGGGTCTGGCGCAAATCGGTGAGCAAGCAGGAACTGGCACAACTGCAGGCCGCGCACACCGTGCTTTCATCGCGTCTGGTCGCCGGTCAGCCGGTAATCCACGTACTCGCCGACAGCCGCCCGGACGCCGGTTTCGAGCCGATTGCGCCCAACCTTGAAGACGTCTACTTCGGCAAGTTGCGGGCCCAGGCCACACCTGCCGCCGCTGCTGTCTGAGGTCGCCGCCATGTTTCGTCATATCTTCGGTTTTGAACTGCGCCAGCAGTTTTCCAACCCGGTGTTCTGGGTGGTATCGGTCATTTTCGCCCTGCTCGCCTTTGGTGCTACCAGCTCGGATGCGGTGCAAGTGGGTGGAGCCATCGGCAACGTGTTTCGCAATGCGCCCTACGTGATCGTGCAGATCCTCAGTGCCTTCACTTCCTTGTCGCTGCTGTTGATCGTGATCTTCATCGGCGGCTCGGCTCTGCGCGATTTCGACAACCGCACCGCCGAGCTGTTCTTCACCACGCCGATGAAAAAGCGTGACTACCTGCTCGGTCGCTTCAGTGGTGGCCTGGCCGCCTCGGTGGTGATCATGCTGATGGTCGCCGCCGGCATCCTGATCGGCACCCTCATGCCCTGGATCGATCCCGAACGGCTGGGACCGAACTCGGCAGTGCCGTATCTGTGGAGCTTGTTCGTGATCGTGCTGCCGAACCTGTTCTTCATCGGCGCGCTGCTGTTCTGCCTGGCCGTGGCCACACGCTCGATGCTGATGACCTACGTCGGGGTGATCGCCTTCCTGGTGCTCAACATCATCACCGGCACCTTGACCGCCGACCTCGACACCCGCTGGATCGGCGCCCTGATCGACCCTTACGGTGCGGCCGCCGTGGATCTGGCCACCCGCTACTGGTCGGTATCCGAACGCAACAGCCAGGTGCCGCCCCTGTCGAACCTCTTGCTGGCCAACCGCGCTATCTGGATTGGCGTGGGCGCGCTCTTGCTGTGGGCCTCCAGCCGCTTGTTCCGCACCGATCGTGAAGGCTGGAGCTGGCGTCG
>CAYRJS010000439.1:0-2049 GCA_964424535.1 uncultured Aquimonas sp. | reverse complement strand
AGCATGGCCTGGGCCTGGATCAACAAGCCATGCAGGCGCGGCAACATGCCATCGGCCAGAGCCTCATCGACCACGAAGGTGAGGTTGAGGTCGTTGGAACTTTGCGAAATCAGGTGCACGCGCTCGCGCCCGAAGGCGGCCAGCACATCGGACAAGCGGTGCAGCAGCGAGCGCATGCCCCGCCCGACCAGGGTGATGGAGGCGCACGGGGCGATCACCTTGACCCGGCACACTTCGGCCAGATCGGCCGCCAGACGTTCGAGAACATCGGAATTGACCAGGTTGTCGGACGGATCCAGGGACACGGTGACATTGGCCTCGGACGAGCCGATCAGATCCACCGACAGCCCATGGCGCTTGAAGCGTTCGAACACATCGGCAAGAAAACCAACCTGCTGCCACATGCCGATGCCATCCATCGACACCAGCACGATGCCGCGTTTGGAACTGATGGCTTTCACTCCTGGTGCGACATCGGCCTGACGCGGGCCGATCACCGTGCCTTCGAAATCCGGACGCGAAGTATCGCGAATCCACAGCGGCACCCGGGCTTCGCGGCAGGGCGAGATGCAGCGCGGATGCAGCACCTTGGCCCCGGTGGAGGCGATTTCCTGGGCTTCCTCGTAATCCAGGCGGGTCAACAGGCGCGCCTGTGTTACCTGGCGCGGATTGGCGCTGAACATGCCCGGCACATCGGTCCAGGTCTCGACCCGCTCGGCTCCCAGCAGAGCCCCGAAACACGCCGCCGATGTATCCGAACCACCACGACCCAGGATCGCCGTCCGGCCTTCATCATCAGCACAGATAAACCCCTGGGTAATCAGGCATTCGCCCTGCGCATCCCAGTCCCGGGCAAAATCTGCAGGCGGCTGCAGCACGCAGTTGACCGACAGGCGCGCCGCCCAGGCACTCTGGTTTGGCATCATCGCCGCACGCAGGAAACGGCGGGCATCGCTCCAGCGCAGATCCAGGCCTTGCGTGCCCAGATAGGCCGAACCCAGGCGACTTGAGAACAATTCTCCCAGGGCCAGGACATCGGCCTGCCATTGCAACTGCGCCGATTCGGCGCGGGCATCCTGAGCCAGCTCTCGCAATCGAGCCATGAGATCACCCACCACGGCATCGGCATCCAGACCAAGATCGGCGGCAAATTCGCGATGGCGTGCTTCCAGGGCTTGCGCCTGCTGCCAGCGGGCTGCCGTGTCACTACCGGTCTCCGTCAACGCCACCAGGGCATTGGTAACCCCGGACACGGCCGACACCACCACCAGCACGCGATAGCCTTCGGCCCGGCGTTTTCCCACCAGTTTTCCAATCGTGTCCCAACGGACGCGGCTGGAAACACTGGTGCCGCCGAACTTCATCACCACCCACGGTGCCGACGCACCGGGCGCGTTTGTCTGGTTCATGTCGATCCTTGTGCGTGAACGAGCGTGCCGGCACGCGCCTTGATCACGGGCGCGTTCGACCAAGGCCTGGATTATGCGTCAGCTTTTGCTGCATTGCAGCACTGCGCGAAAGTTTCCCTGATGCCGACACGACATGCCTTTATGTCCGATGCTCCCGAGCCGCCGCAAGAAAGGCGTCCATCATGGGATCAGCCGGCAGCAAATCCGGATCACGCCCATCCTGAAACTCGGGGTGCCACTGCACCCCCAGCACGAAACCACCAGCATCACGCCAGATGGCCTCGATCACGCCATCGGGTGCGCGCGCGAGCACCTGGAAGCCTTCGGCCAGCCGATCCACGCCCTGATGGTGGATCGAATTGACGCGAGCCCGGGTGATGCCGTCGTGCCAGCGCGACAAGGGGCTGTCGGCAACGATGTCCAGTTCGTGATGGTGATTGTCGTAAGCCCCTTTGACCACATGCGCGAATCCGCAGGCCTGATCCTGTTCCAGATCCTGATGCAGGCTGCCGCCGAAAACGACGTTGAGCATCTGCATGCCGCGACAGATGCCCAGCACCGGTTTGCCCAAGTCGGTGAAAGCCCGGATCAGCGCCTGCTCGAAATGATCGCGAACATGATCAGGCGTACCAATGATGTG
>CAYRJS010000438.1:0-2052 GCA_964424535.1 uncultured Aquimonas sp. | reverse complement strand
TGCTGGCAGGCACGCATGAAATTGCCCTGGGCCGACACCGCCTTGTACGGAAAAATCCGCTCATCCGTGCAGGGCTGGCGCTGGATGATCGCCAGCGCTTGCCGGGTCAGTTTGACGGTGACGTGGTTGCCCTTGCTGCCCTTCGGGCTCTTCATGTCGCGCACCACGATGGTCATGGCCTTTTCGTCGATGTCGTCCCAGCGCAGACGGAAGATTTCCCCTTGCCTGCGGGTGGAAGCAATGGCGAAGTCCATCACGTCGCCCATCGGAATGCGGGTCCGGTGCCGGGATTCGGCGAACCGGGCGTGAAGGCGAGTCAGTTCGTCGTCAGAAGGGCGGCGCTCCCGGCGCGTGCTCTCGGCCACCAGTTCCAGATGCAGGGCCATGTGGATCCCGCTGTTGAGCGCTTCCAGTTGCACCGGATGGCCCCACGCACCGCGTGCCACCTTCAACACCACACGTAGCCACTTCAGGTCCATGTACGCCGTACTGGGTTTGGCACCGGCCAGCAGGCGCTGGCGCACATGGTCCACGACCATTTCCGGGGTCAGGGCCGTGGCATCCCAGTGCCCGAGTCGCTTCTGCAGGTCCATCAGAAAATAGGTCTTGGCCTTGGACCACTGCTTGATCGGATAGAACTCGGCCACGTAGCGGTCCACCAAGGCTGAGAGCAGAACTGCACGCTTGGCTGCGAGCGCTGCGACGGCCTTTTCCCCGACCCCATCGCGCTTGAGTTCAGCCTCACGGTGACGGCTCCACTGCTGGGCACCGGGTTTGTCGGGAAAGGTGCGCGTTTCCTGATGCAGGACGCGATTGCCGCGCATGATGCGAATGGTGGCGCGATAGCTGCGGCTGCCGTCCTTGCGACGACGTGCGATGATGGTGGCCAATGGGTTGCTCCTTGAAACCTGCGCAATCGACGTGGCGCAGTACGGGAGCAGTATCGGCAATCACCCTGACCCAAGTCACTGATTTGTAAGACCTGTGGAGCAGTGGATTAAACCCGCCATGTTTGGCGCAAATCCAGAGAAAAGGTCGAAAGATCATCGCCTTATGGGGTATTGGGGCAGAGAGTCGGTTTTACTCTAGCGTTAGGCGGCAGAACAGACATGATCGCACCTCTACTCATCGCCCTTCTTGCTGCTGGCACAGCGGCTGAACCTGCCACTGAGCAGCCGGCCCTTCAATGCAACATTGGACCGGCCGTGAAGCAGTTCGGAGGCAATGATTGGTTGGTGTATGGCTGCGCGGACGGCCATTCCGTAGTGGTCACTGCCGGCGCACCAAATCCGGCCAGTCCGTTCGCCTTCATCCTCACTCCGGATGGTAGCGGCGGCATTGAGTTGCACGGAGAGGGTACTGGGGCCAAGTCCGCTACCAAACCCGCGTATGACAGTCTCAGCAAGATGTCCAGCTCAGAGCTGGCCACGCTTTTTCAGGAGGCTAGTCAGGCCAATGGACGGTAAGCTGCCGCCTAACAATTCATTCAAGCCGAACCCGCTTCGCGGGTCGGCTTAATTCTGGTGTTAGGCCTCACACGGATCCTTTCGGCAGTCAGCGCCATCTATGAATGATCGGGGGCACCACATCAGGCTTTTAGTCACGTCGCGGACGGCGACCCTGGCTGACCTTGCGCCTGTCCTTGGCAATAGTGAGCCAGCGCACCACGACCTGGGCACTAGACGCGAAGTAGGCCCCTTGCGGCAGCAGTCCATTTGGTTCCGTCGCTGGACTGCGGAAGCCGGGGAGATTGAGGAGTTGTTGGATCAAGTTCTGGAGTGGCTCGCTTCGCGCAAATCCGCGTTGACGGCGATCGATCCGGCAGCGCTTTTTAAGGTGGTTTGTAATCCGGCGGATGCGCGCTTGGCTATAAGTCCATTCGTGGCAGCAAAGTTGGTCGAGCTGCAGGTACTGTTGCTTGTAGATACTTCCGGGCCTTCTGCAGGTGAGGCCTAACTCATCATTCAAGCCGACGCCTTCGGCGCGGCTTAACTCAGGTGTCAAATCGTTGCAAAACTTTACACTTTGGCGACGGGCACTTGGAGGTGCCCG
>CAYRJS010000437.1:0-2054 GCA_964424535.1 uncultured Aquimonas sp. | reverse complement strand
CGGGCCAGGGCCAAAGCTTCGAGTACGACGGCAACGGCAACCGCATCGGCCAAAGATCAGATTAAACGGAGCAGGTCGGGGGAGGATGCGATGAAAAGCCTGGGGCGCATCACCCACATCCACCTGCCCGAAGGCGCCACGCTGAGCCAGCGCTACAACGGGCAGGGACGCATCGAAGCGGTGCGCTAGCCAAGGAATGCTGAAGGTGGGCTGTGCCTTCGCTTTCTGCCGCTATGCCATTGCCATGGTTACTTGCACGCCCAACTCAATCCCCCATTTGTCGGAAGCGCCACTGGTCAGTTCCAAAACGGAGTTGGCTCGCCAACACACAGCCCCCGCCATAGGCCGCACCCCTTTGCAGACCTTGATGACGCGGCCCGCCCGATCCAAGAATACTACATCGATGGCATACCGCATACCCAGCATATGAATGGCATTGCACGGACGTATCCATAATGCTTGGTCAGCTCGCAGCGGCGGCAAAAACAAAAGCCCACGCAGACGGCTCCATGCTGTCGCGGCCTCGCGCACGCGGCACGCCTGATTCTGGCCGTTGATCTGTAGCACCAGAGGAAATTCTTCGACCCTGTTCATCTTCTCGCCCCGTGATACCGGTTGAGCCGGGAACCCGGGGCCCTCCTCCTTGCATGAAACAACACCACATTCGGGGAATCCACACGATCATAGCGGCGGCAAGCGGCACCGCTGCGGGTGCTCTCACAGCCTACCCGGCGGGCGTTTGGGCGGTCCCCGCCTCCCTGCTGGTATTGAACCTTCTGATGGGGAAGGCAGTTCGACGCAACGCCTGGTACCTTTTGGTCTGGCTTCAGGCCTATTTCATGCTATCTCTCGGGTGGCTGGTGTGGGCACTGCAACCATCCCACGGCTGGGGCGTCGGTTGGTCGATGGCGCTGGTTTTTGCCTTGCTGCTGGCACAGGCCGCGGCCTATGTGGCCAGCTACGCGGTCATGGCGGGGCTGTTCGCCGCCCGTGCCAGAAGCAGGCTATTACATGGCCTATCTCCCGCCGCCCTTTGGCACCCCTGGGCCATCGGCATGGCCTTCCTGCTTGCAGAACTGGGGCGCGCTCATTGGGATGTCGGCACGACCTGGGGAAGCCTCGCATACAGCCAGGTGGACAACCCTGCGCTTCGCGCAGTTTTCGCATGGGTGGGCACACCGGGTGTCGCGGCACTGCTGATGCTGTTCTGCGCTTTGCTGGCCCAGATCGTCCATTGCCTCTGGGCCCGGACCGACGCTCCCCAACCCGCCGCGCCAACAGGCGCTCGTACATTGATCCCGCACGCGCCCATCTGGAGCGCCGGGCTGCTTCTGCTCGCCTGGCTTGGAGCAAGCATGGTGAACTGGACGAACAGCACTCGGCAAACATACCCCATCCGCCTGGTTCACACCGATATGACGGAAGGCGCCAAGTTCTCGGACGAATCCCAGCAGGCCGCCGCGCATCTGATGCTGGAGTTGGCCGGCCACAACGACGTTGTCGCCACCTTGTACCCAGAACTTTTCCTGGTACATGCCCCCTATCTGTATGACAAAGCGTGGAGGAGCGAAGTCCTGCAAGCCATTCGCGCCACGGGCAATCACCAGATCGTTGGCATGCCGGATTCGCTCATCGATAAAAAGGGTTCGCTGCTGGGCTCCACCAACAGCCTGGTCCAACTCACCCCCACCGGCTTTGGCCATCGGCTGGCCAAGGAGACGCTCATTCCCTTCACAGAGCAGACCGGCGGCAGCAAGCTCATCGAGTGGATGCAAGGCGCGTTCAATGCCTACCCCAGCTCCAACTTCGTGCCCGGCGCACGCAACACCCATCCCTTCATCGTCGGCGATCTGAGCATCGGGGCAGTCATCTGCAGCGAACTGATGAACCCCTTCATCTATCACGCCCGCGCAGCCAATGCGCACGTCATGCTCAATGCCGCGAGCGAATCGTGGATAGACAGCCCCGTGCTGGAAGGGCTGATATGGCAGGCCACCAAGGCCAGAGCACTGGAAAGCCGCAAACCTTTGCTCAGGGCCGCCAACGTCGGTTAC
>CAYRJS010000436.1:0-2059 GCA_964424535.1 uncultured Aquimonas sp. | reverse complement strand
AAAAACGGGAATGAAAAAGCCGATCGGTGGATCGACCCTGGGAAAAGTCTAGGGGTGGATGGCGTGGGTGATTTTGCGCAGGATCAAGCCTGGCGCCGGCACCAACGCTCCGGTTCAGTCTTCCATCGCGGCCTGCAGCCAGTTTTCCAGGCCGATGCGCGCAATCAGGTCGTGCTGGGTTTCCAGCCAGTCGAGCTGGTCTTCTTCGGCTTCGAGAAACTTGACCAGTTCGGCACGGGAAACAAAGTCGTTGTCGCCTTCACATATCGCAATGGCTTCGCGTAACTGGGCCAAGGTGGCTTGCTGGCGCTGCAGATCGCAAGCCAGGCACTCGGCCGGGTTTTCACCAACCAGCAACTTGCCCAGATTCTGCAGGTTCGGCAATCCGTCCAGAAACAGGATGCGTTCGATCAGACGGTCGGCCTGCTTCATGGCCCGGATCGAATGGGCATGGTCGCGCGCTTCCAGGGCTTCCAGGCCCCAATGTCCGTACATGCGGGCGTGCAGGAAATACTGGTTGATCGCAGTCAGTTGATGATGCAGCGCCTGATTGAGCTGCACGATGACCTGCCGGTTGCCTTTCATGTTCGCGTCGTGCCAAACGATGGGGCTTTCAAGTCTAGCCCGGATTGTTGCCGCACTGGCAAGTGAAGATCAGGTGTCGGCGCATCGGCGCGCCAGAATCACAAATGGATTCGGGATCTCAGGCAGCGGCCAGGGTTGGCAGGAGCAAGGTCTCGCGCCGGGTTTCGCGCAGGATTTCCTGCGCCAGTTCCCCACAACTGCCACAGACCGTGGCACAGCCGGTGGCAGCCGAAAGTGCATCCAGGTCGTGGGCTCCGGCGCGCACCGCTTCTTGCAGGGCGCGATCGGTAATGCCATTGCAGACACAGACGTACATGGATTGAAGCTCGATGAAGACCGTGTGCATCGTGATGCGAATGAGAATGAATGTCAACAGCGTCTGCAATAGGCGTTCCGGTGCCAATCATCGTCACTGGATCGGCAGACGCAATACGAACACGGCCCCGCCTTCGGGTCGGCGTTCGGCGTGGAACTGGGCTCCATGTTCGCGCGCGATCCGGGCCACGATGGCCAGACCCAGGCCAGTGCCTCGCGGCTTGGTGCTGCGGTAGGGTTCAAACCAATGGGTATCAAAACCCTCCGGCAAGCCGGGACCATCATCGGCGATCTGCAATTCGACCCAGGATTGGGCTGGATCCTCGCTGCGGTGGGTACGCAGTTCGATACGGTTGCGACTGCGTTCGATACCGGCTTCGATGGCGTTCTTGATGAGGTTGTGCAGGACCTGACGGATGCGCCCGGCGTCGGCGCTGATGCGGGGCAATTCCGGGTCGAGGCTGCGCACCAGTTGCAGGCGAGAATCTTGTTCGTACAAGTCCAGGACTTCGTTGATCAGGACATTGAGATCGAGAGGGACCAGGGTCAGGCTGGTCTGGCGGGCGTAGTCGCCAAAATCGTTGACCATGGTCTTGAGGGCGTCGACCTGGGTGACGATGGTATGGGTGGCCCGGTCCACGATCTGGGCATCGGCGTCTTCCAGCTTGGGCAAAACGCGCCGGCGCAGGCGTTCGGCAGCCAGCTGGATCGGCGTCAAGGGATTCTTGATCTCGTGTGCCAGGCGCCGGGCCACTTCGGCCCAGGCTGCATCGCGGCGGGCGTGGTCGATCATGGTGGCGTCATCGAAAACCGCGACCGCGCCGGCGTCCGGCAGACGCGCACCGCGCAGCAGGACTACGCGCAAGGTGCCGTCTTCGCTGTCCAGGGTGACTTCCTCGCGCCATTCGCGGGCACCTTCGGACAGGCGTTGCATCAGCACCGAAACCAGGCGCGCGGCATGCGGAGCCAGGCGTCGCAGTTCGGCCAGTTTCCAACTCGAGTTGGCAGCTTTGGGCAGACCCAGCATGGTGCGCGCGGCCTGGTTCATGCTGCGCACCTGCATATCGGCATCGACCACCAGGACGCCGGCCGTCAGGTGCGTCAACACGGTTTCCAGAAAGGCGCGCTGGCGTTCGATTTCTGCCGTGCTGATCCGCTC
>CAYRJS010000435.1:0-2064 GCA_964424535.1 uncultured Aquimonas sp. | reverse complement strand
GTCCCGTGCTTGAGAAACATGGCGTGGAACCTGTACAATTGCTTGGCTGTGCTGTTTGAAAGCACAGTTCCACTGCCGCCACACGGCGGTTTTTTCTTGGCGGGTCAGGTGGTGCACGGTCGTGTTGATCGCTGTTCCTGCAGACCCCGCGTCCATGAGGTTTCCATGTCCATCGACACCCAGAAGATCATTGCCGACTACCAGCGCGGCGCCAACGATACCGGTTCTCCCGAAGTCCAGGTGGCTTTGTTGTCGGCGCGTATTTCCCAGTTGACCGAGCATTTCAAGGTCCACAAGCAGGACCATCACAGCCGTCGCGGCTTGCTGATGCTGGTGAACCAGCGCCGCAGCCTGCTCGGTTATCTCAAGAACAAGGATCACGAGCGTTACAAGACCCTGATCGAGCGTCTTGGCCTGCGCCGTTGACCCCGTTTTGAAACCAGACTCGCGGCGCAGCAATGCGCCGTAGTCTTTTCTGCCGACATCTGCGTCGGCGGCCGGCCACCGCAGGGTCGGGGCGGCAAATCCAACCGATGCATGAAGGAAACAAGATCGTGGCGAAAACAAGCAAGACATTCCAGTACGGCAATCACCAGGTCACCCTGGAAACGGGAGAAGTTGCCCGTCAGGCCAGTGGTGCGGTCATCGTCAGGATGTCTGACACCGTGGTTCTGGTTTCCGTGGTCGGCAGCAAGAAGCCCCGCGAGGGCGTGGATTTTTTCCCCTTGACGGTGGATTACCAGGAAAAGTTCTATGCCGGTGGGCGTATCCCCGGTGGTTTTTTCAAGCGCGAAGCGCGTCCGTCCGAGCGTGAAACCCTCAACTCGCGCCTGATCGATCGCCCGATCCGCCCGCTGTTCCCCGAGGGTTATCACAACGAAGTCCAGGTCGTGGCCACGGTGATTTCGCTGAATCCGGAAGTGGAAGGTGATATCCCGGCCCTGATTGGTACCTCGGCGGCTCTGGCCCTGTCCGGCATCCCTTTCCACGGCCCGATCGGCGCCGCCAAGGTGGGCTATGCCAATGGCCAGTACCTGCTCAACCCGACCGCCACCGAGCTCAAGGAATCCGAGCTGGAGCTGGTCGTGGCCGGTACCGCCAAGGCGGTGCTGATGGTTGAATCCGAAGCCAAGCTGCTGTCCGAAGAAGTGATGCTGGGTGCGGTCACTTTTGGTCACGAGCAGATGCAGGCGGTGATCCAGGCCATCAATGAATTCGTCGCCGAAGCCGGCAAGCCGCGCTGGGACTGGCAGGCACCGGCGCACAATACCGAGGCCATCGCTGCCCTCAAGTCCGCCGTGGGCGAACGCCTGGGCCAGGCCTTTACGATTTCCGACAAGCTCGAACGCCGCGACGCCATTGCCGCGCTCAAGGCCGAAGTGCTGGAATCGCTCGCCGCCCAGGCCGAGGCCAAGGGTTGGAGTGGCGACATGCTGGCCGATGAATTCGGTCAACTCGAGTACCACACCATGCGCCAGTCGGTGCTGACCACCAAGCGCCGTATCGATGGTCGCGATCTGACCACGGTGCGTCCGATCAATGTCCAAGTCGGTGTGCTTCCGCGTACCCACGGTTCGGCCCTGTTCACCCGTGGTGAAACCCAGGCTCTGGTGGTGACCACGCTGGGTACCGCCCGCGATGGCCAGGTCATCGACGCGGTGGAAGGCGAGAGCAAGGACAACTTCCTGCTGCACTACAACTTCCCGCCGTATTCGGTGGGTGAAGTGGGTCGTATGGGCAGCCCCAAACGCCGCGAAATCGGCCATGGCCGTCTCGCCAAGCGTGGCGTGCTGGCGGTGATGCCGAGCCTGGAGTCTTTCCCCTACACGGTGCGCGTGGTTTCGGAAATCACCGAATCCAACGGTTCGTCTTCGATGGCTTCGGTCTGCGGCAGCTCGCTGGCGCTGATGGATGCCGGTGTGCCGATGAAGGCGCCAGTGGCAGGTATCGCCATGGGCCTGGTGAAGGAAGGCGATGATTTTGTCGTGTTGTCCGACATCCTGGGTGACGAAGATCACCTGGGCGACATGGATTTCAAGGTTGCCGGCACCTCCGACGGCATTT
>CAYRJS010000434.1:0-2082 GCA_964424535.1 uncultured Aquimonas sp. | reverse complement strand
ATTCTGTTTATTCTCCAGATTCAGGGCGAAGGCTTGTTTCTGCAGATAGACCGGATAGCCCATCTTGCGCAGCCCGTCCTGAATCGACGGCAGGTATTTCTCCCTGAGGTTCAGAACGGCGTTGAAGCGGACCTGAACCACCGTGAAATACACCGGCGGATTCTTCAGCGGTTTGCCCATTTGTTTGCGTCTCCAGATATTTGTCAAGTTTACACTTCTAGCAAAACCCCACGGGCGTCTCCGGACAGACGGCCGCGAGGGGTGACCACAGGCATGAGCGTTGTGCAAAACTCTCAGGCTGCGCGCTGGAAATTGACATGGGTGACGTTACCCTGCTGGCGAACGAAAGGCACTCTCTGCGGCCGAGTCCCGGTCGGGGCAATGCCTGACAAGCCACCGGCCACAGAGTCTGGACGTCCGTGTGGAACCACCGCCGGCGCCTCGGAGGGCTCTTCAGCATGCATGACATTGACGACGTCGTCGGCGCGGACGTTGACATAGCGCTCGAGCATGGCAACGGTCTTGTGACCAGTCAGCGCCTTGACCAGAAACACGTTGCCGGTTTTCAGGGCCATTCGGGTAGCCGCGGTGTGCCTGAGGTCGTGGATGTTTAGTCCCTCGATGCCAGCGCGCTCGCACGCCCGGCGCCATGCCGCACGCAAGGCCTCATAGGTAATGGACACCACCGGGTCACCCGGCTGACAAGGACCGAACGTTCGCAGTTCATTAAGCGCCTCGAGGGCCAGCGGCGAGAGCGGGACATCACGGCTGCCGGTCTTGCCGTCGCTCAGCCGGATGATGCGCCGCTGCCAGTCCACGTCCGACCAGATGGCCCGCTCGAGTGGCTCCGAGGCTCGCATCGCTGTCTCGCGCAGCAGCGTGAGCGTCGGTGCCACCAGTTCGTTGCGACAGGTCGCCAACGCTTCATCCAGCAGCGCCTGCTCCTGCAGACTGAGTGTCCGGTCGCGCTCGTTGTCGATGGCCGGCATGCGCAGTCGCGTGGCAGGATTTTCCTTCAGCTGAGGCCAGCACCAGGTCGTATACGCGTAGTTGAATACGCCGCGCAGCAGTGCCCGCTCCAGCGCCACGGTGCTGGCCGAGCTTCCGTCCAGGGTCATTCGGTCCATCAGCTGCTGAAGCTGCTGACGAGAGACATCGGCCACGGCCGTACCCGCCAGGACCGCCCGCAGACGGTCGCTGCCGGCGTTGGCACTGGCCAGCGCGCGTCGGTGGGTGTGCAGTCCGTTGGGAATCTTTCGCTCTCGGGTGTGCGGCACCAGTTCGACGTAATACTGCGCACCCTTGCCTGACTTGCCTGGTGTTGGCTCGGCACCCTGAGTACGTGCAACCGGAGTCACCTTCAGGAGCTCAAGGCCTGCGGCGCGCAGATAGACATTGATGCGACGGGCCTCCTGAGGTGCGCCCTTGAGAAACGCCAGACGCTGCAGGGCGTAGTCCTGCAGGGCTTGGGCCACACAGGTCATGTGCGCACCACGTCCCTCGGGCAGATTGCCATTTCGCACCGAATCCACGGCCTCCTTCATCGCGGCCTTGACAGCCGAGCGGGAGGCAAAACCGGAGAGAAAGATGTCCTTGCCGGCTACGCGACGACGCATCGACCAGGTGGCGTTCCTGCCTTTGCCGACCTGGAACGGTTCGGACTCCATCTTGCGGCCGCGCCCGTTTTGTTTCGGGGCCTGGGTATCCGCCTGGGTGTCGGCCTGGGTTTGAACGGTGGACTGAGCGGAAAAACTGTCGGTCATGAGAACTCCAAAGTTTGTTACTGGAGTCCTGTACAGACACTGGTTTTATTCCTTGGCAGGCAACCGTCGGCAATGATGCGCGCCTCCCACCCGAAGTAAGCGTCGCCTCAACACCCTCTTGACGCAGAGGGCGGGAGGCAGTCAAACGTCTACGACGTGGCGCAGCAGGGCGAAGCCGACGCGCCAATGGGTGCCGTCGCCGGGGTCGATGGTGGCGGTGCGGCTGTTGATGCGCACGATGGTGCCCACCACGGTCTGCAGGTACTTGTCCTCGAAGGCAACCTTCTCTCCACATCGGAAGTCGTTGCGCGTTGGTCGC
>CAYRJS010000433.1:615-2102 GCA_964424535.1 uncultured Aquimonas sp. | reverse complement strand
GGTCGTGCCCTTGCCCCGCGCCGCCGCGCCGGCAGGCAGGCGCACACCCGGCCCCCACAGCATGGCGCCGTCCGGGTCAGGGCGATGCAACATCGCCATGCCGGCCGAGGCCGAGCGTGTTTCCGCCGAGGCGACGCCGGCCAGGCCGGCCGCCAGCGTGTCCAGCAGCGCCCGCTTGGTGGCGCGCACGATCTCGGCGGGCAAGGCCTCGAAAGGGGTCGCCGACCAATGTGCAGAGAGAGCCTGGGAATAAGTGGTCATGTACGTAGGGGATCAGTTGCTGGCCTGGGCACCACCCGAGCGCAGCCAATAGTTCGAAAGATCAAGGTTCAGGAAGTTGGAGGGCATGTCCACCACACCGCCCACATCCGTGGAAATCCCGCGGCGCCAGGCCTGCCAGAACATCGGCAGCACGTAGGCCTGCTCGATCAGGTACTTCTCCATCTCCTGCACGCGCACGCGCCGCTTCTCCGGGTTCACTTCGCGTTTCTGCGCGTTGTAGAGCACCTCCAGCTGGGGGTCGTTGCTGCGCGTCGTGTTGGCGGGGTTCTTGTCGAACGGCAGGAAGTTCGACCATTGCACGATCGGGTCGTCCAGGTACTCGGGCATGGCTTCCACGATCAGGTCGTAATCGCCGGACTTCTTGCGCGCGTTCACGTTGTCGGACACCTGGTGCTCCACCGTCACGCCGATCTGGCGCAGTTGGTCGGCCAGGTAGACGCCCCAGAAGGTGGATTGCGGCCGGTTGACGAACACGACCTTCAGGTTCTTCTGGCCGGCCTCGGCCAGCAGGCGACGGGCTTCCTGGCGTGAGGCGGCAATGTCGCGTCCGAAGCCGGGCAGGGTTTCGAGCTCCTGCGGGCTGCGGGCAAAGGTCGAGCCCGGGCGCGACAGGCCGCCATTGAGGTGCACCGGCGTCAGGTTGGCCATCGCGCGGCTGCCGGCATACCGGTCCATCGCCAGCGTCAGGGCACGCCGGACCCGCACGTCGCTCAACGGGCCGCGCTGGGTGTTCACCGCGATGAGGATGTGCAGGGGCGTCGCACGTTCACCGCCCACAAAGAAGGTCTTGTCGCCGCGCGTGGTTCGCACACGCTCGGCATCGGCCGGGGTCTGTCCGTTCATGGTGTAGTGGACCTGCCCCGCCAGCAGCGCGGTGACTGCACCCGGCTGGGTGGTGTTGAGCACGCGGAAACCGTCGAGGTAGGGCTTGCCGGGCTTGAAGTAGTCCTCGAACCGCTCGCCAACCCAGTCCTGCCCTGCCGTGTGCCGCACGAAGCGGAACGGGCCCGAGCCCATGATCTTTTTGGCCGGGTACGACGGATCGGTGGCCAGCAGCTTGGCCGAGTAGATGCATGCATACGGCACGCCCAGCAACGGCAGGATGGCCGAGTTGGGCGACTTCATGTTCAACACCAGCGTCGTGGCATTGGGCGCTTCGATGGACTTGATGTCGTCGTACATGGCACGCCGCACCGAGACCACCC
>CAYRJS010000433.1:0-605 GCA_964424535.1 uncultured Aquimonas sp. | reverse complement strand
GGGTTGATCAGGCGATCCAGGGTGGCCTTCACATCCGCCGACGTGAGCGCGGAGCCATCATGGAACTTCACATTGGGATGCAGGGAGAACTCGTAGCGCAGGCCATCGTCGGACACCTTCCACGACTGGGCCAGGTCCGGTTCGACCTGCGGGTATTTGTCCACGCTGAGCTTGACCAGCGTGGAGTAGTGAGGTGCCAGACGGAACGCGAGGTTCTGGAATCCCGCCTGGCAGTCATAGGTCGACGTCTCGCCCATGTGCACGGGGTACACGAGCGTGCCGCCCCGCACCGGCTTGTCCGCGGCCACCGTCGAAGCGGTGGCCGCCAGCGCGACACAGGCCACACCCAGGCTGCGCAGCGATGCACGCTGCACGCGCCGGAAGATGTCCGATTTTTGCTTGTTGAGGTGATGCACTTTCATTGTCTCCATAAGTAGTCTGTGGCCCTGCCGGCGATCAGGATTTGCCGCCCGAACGCAGCCAGATGTCGGCCAGGTCGTTTTTCAGGAAATTGGACGGCATGTCACCCACGCCTCCGACGTCGGAAGAAATGACGCGCGTCCAGTTCTGCCAGAACAGCGGAATGACATAGCCCTGATCCAGGA
>CAYRJS010000432.1:0-2114 GCA_964424535.1 uncultured Aquimonas sp. | reverse complement strand
GCACGATCTCGCTGACGATGCCGAAGGCCGGCAGGATCATGATGTAGACCTCGGGGTGCCCGAAGAACCAGAAGATGTGCTGGTACAGCCCCGGGTCCCCGCCGCCAGCGGCCGAGAAGAAGGTGGTGGCGAAAAACTTGTCGGTCAACAGCATGGTCACGGCACCGGCCAGCACCGGCATCACCCCGACGATAAGGAAGGCGGTGATGAACCAGGTCCACACGAAGATCGGCATCTTCAACAGATCCACGCCCGGGGCACGCATGTTGATGACGGTGGCGATGATGTTGATGGCGCCCATGATCGAGCTGATGCCCATCATGTGAATGGCGAAAATGGCAAAGGCCACGTTGCTGCCGCCCTGCAGAGACAGGGGCGGATACATGGTCCAGCCACCGGCGGGCGCGCCACCGGGCAGGAACAGGGTCAACAGCAGCACCGAGAAGGCAAAAGGCAGGATCCAGAACGACCAGTTGTTCATGCGCGGCAGAGCCATGTCGGGCGCGCCGATCTGCAAGGGAATCATCCAGTTGGCCAGACCCACAAACGCCGGCATGATGGCGCCGAAGATCATCACCAGCGCGTGCATTGCCGTCATCTGGTTGAAGAACAGGGGGTCAACGAACTGCAGGCCCGGCATTGCCAGTTCGGCCCGCAACACGCCGGAAAAAGCCCCGCCGACACACGCCATGGTGAAGGCGAACACCAGGTACAAGGTGCCGATGTCCTTGTGGTTGGTGGACATGAACCACCGCCGGAAGAAGGACGAAGGGTGGGCGTGGTCCTCGTGTTCGATCTCGGGACTGGTCTGGATGTCGCTGCGGATGGTTGCCATGATGGTTTTCTCTAGACGGGCGAATCGAGCCGATCAGCCCTGATTCGGAACAACGGGTTCTGCCTGGGCGATGCGCTCGGCCTGCTGGAAACGGGAGTCCGGCTGGGCTGCCAGCCAACCTTCGAACTCGGCCCGATCAACGGCGTTCACCACGATCGGCATGAAGCCGTGATCCTTGCCGCACAGTTCGGCACACTGGCCCCGATACACGCCAGGCTGGTCGATGCGGGTCCAGGCCTCGTTGATGATGCCGGGCACGGCATCCTGCTTCCAGCCCAGTGCCGGCACCCACCAGGAGTGGATCACGTCATCGGCGGTAATGACGAAACGCACCTTGGTATCGGTCGGCAGCACCAGCGGGCGATCGACATTGAGCAGATAGCTCTTGAAATCGCCATCGCGCACATCATGCGGGTCAATACCGGAAACCCCATGTCGAGCAGCCATGCTGTCCGAATCCAGGCGACTGATGAAGGTGACCCCGGTCTGTTCGCCACGGTAATTGAGGATTTCGTATTTCCACATCCACTGGTAGGCGGTGATCTTGACCGTCATTTCCGACTCGCTGGTGTCGTACATCTTGAACAACACCTTGGTGGACGGCCACGACACCACGATCAGGATGATGATGGGAATCGCGGTCCACACGGTTTCCAGCTTGATGTTGTGGGTGAACCCGGTATCGGGCACCGCCCCCTTGGATTTGCGGAATCTGAACAGGGCGTAGCCCATGGCTCCGAAGACCAACACGCCAATGACCGTGCAGATGATCATCACCAGGTTGTGCAGCCAGTAGACCTGACGTGAAATCTCGCTGGCACCCGGTGCCAGATTGAGCTGCCAGGGCTCTGGATTGGCGGCGGCCACGGAGGCCAGGAAAAGCGTTGCCAGGCCGATGCCGATGCGTAGCCGGTTTGCTGCAATGGTCATGTTCTACCTCGGGAAACCCCAAACTTGGGTCGTTATGCCAGAACATCGCTGCCACGATGCCAGACCGCCTACCTTGATCAGCAGGCCGTGTCAATACAATAAAATCAAGCCTACGCCGGTTTAAGCGCTGGTTATCCGGATTCTAGCGACGTCCTCTGCACACTGGCAAGGACTCATTCAGCAATACGGCCAGCACCGCCCACCCTGGTGCACACGTGACCGCCCCGGACTACTCGCACTTTCCCTTCCCCAAACAATTCGCCCGCCAAGGTGGCGGGCGAACGGACACGCAAGCAGATGCGGATCAGCGTTTGGCAGCAGCCTGGGTGTACAGGGATTCGGCGCGGGC
>CAYRJS010000431.1:0-2114 GCA_964424535.1 uncultured Aquimonas sp. | reverse complement strand
GACGACGTGGTCTTCGGCACCCCGGTCGATGTCCCGCCGACGCTGCTGGCAAGCCTGCCGGTTGACGGCGCCACCGATTTCCCGGCCGATGGCTCAGTATTGCTGACCTTCTCCGAGCCGGTCGATGTCACCGGCACCTGGTTCACCCTGCAGTGCTCGGACAGCGGCACCCATACGCCGGCCAACACCGATGTCAGTGGCGGGCCGATCAGCTTCTTCCTGACGCCACCCACGGTCTTCACTGTGGACGAAACCTGCGTGCTGTCGTTCAACACCGCGCTGATCACCGACCAGGGCCCTTCGACGTATCCGCTGGAAGATCCCGGCACAATCAGCTTTACCGTCGCCGAGCCGCCGCCAAACGTGCCACCTGCCGTGGTCGGCACGGTGCCGGCACAGGGCGCGGCCAATTTCCCTTCATCCGGCGATCTGAAGGTGATCTTCAGCGAACCAGTCGTCACCACTGGCGCCGCCTTCTCGCTGAGCTGCGCGCAGTCCAGCGGCATCGTGCTGAGCCCGGCTTCGACCGATGGCGGGGTGAACTTCACGATCGGCACCGGCACCGCGCTGGTGGCTGGTGACGCCTGCGAATTCGGCATCCATCAGGCTGGCGTGCAGGATCTGGCCGGCGCACAGCTGGACCAGGACTACAGCATCGCCTTCACCGTGATGGACGCGGCCGATACCGGCGCTTATTACCAGAGCGTCAATCTGGCCACGCCGGCGACGCTACGCTGTTCGATCTACGACACCATCAAGGGTCATACCAAGTATCCGTACAGCGGATCGGGTACCACCAACACCTGGACAATCCTGAACCTCGCCGACGAGGACCCGGTGGAGGAAGACAAGATCCTGGATCACTTCCGCAACGAGTCCTACACCAAGATCGACGGTGGCCAAGGCGCCTACAACCGCGAGCACACCTGGCCGCGCAGCTACGGTCTGGGTTCGACCGGCACCCCGGGCCCAGCTACCGATACCCACATGCTGCATCTGACCCACGTGGGCTACAACAGCAATCGCGGCAACAAGCCCTTCGCCAACTGCAACAGCGGTTGCACCAAGTTGCCCACCACTCCCAACCATGGTGTCGGTGGCAACACGGATGCCGATTCCAACTGGTACACCAACCCGGATGGCAATGACGGCTCGTTCGAAGCCTGGGACTACATCAAGGGCAACATGGCGCGCGCGGTGATGTACATGGCAGCGCGCTATCAGGGCGAAAGTGGTGAGCCGCATCTGGAACTGACCGACAACCGCAGCCTGATCACCGGCGGCGGCAGCGGTGGCAAGCACTACATGGGCATCCTGACCGACCTGCTGGAATGGAACAGCTTCGACGCTCCCGACGAGCGCGAATTGAACCGCAACCAGATCGTCTTCAGCTTCCAGAACAACCGCAACCCGTTCATCGACCACCCCGAATGGGCCCGCCGCGAGCTGTTCGAAACCCCGCGTCCGGCGTCCTGTTCGCTCAACCTCAACGATCCGGTTGCGGCGGCCGACAGCTATGCGGTGGCAACGGATGCGGTATTGAGCATCGCTGCTGCAAACGGTGTGCTGGCCAATGACAGTGATGTCGAGTTCGATGCCGCCAGCGGCGCACCGGCCGGCTGGTTCACGCTGACCGCTTCGCGCATCAGCACGCCGGCCAACGGCAGCGTGTCGCTGTCGGCCGACGGCAGCTTCAACTACACCCCCAACGCTGGTTTCTGCGGCAGCGACAGCTTCACCTATCGCACCTCCGACGGCGTGCGCTGGTCGACGCCGGCCACGGTAACCATCGCGGTCGGCAGCGATTGCGGCACGCCGCAGCCTGAAGATGCGATCTTCGCGGATGGCTTCGAAGCGCAGGATTGAGCACCGTGCGGGTGCGGCATTCACGTCGCACCCGCCTTTGCCAACACCGCGCCAGCTGCGTGGGCCGTGCTGATCATCCATCGTACGGATGTGAAAGCTCCAACACGCTTCACCGCTACACTAGGCGGCCGGTTGCCCAGCGCAACCGGCCGTTTTTCTTGCCGGATGTCTGCCATGCATGCCCAGTTGGTGTTGTGCACCTGTCCCACCCGCGAAGTGGCCGCGCGCATCGCGCGTTCGCTGGTGGA
>CAYRJS010000430.1:0-2148 GCA_964424535.1 uncultured Aquimonas sp. | reverse complement strand
TGGACGGATCGGGAGATTGGCCGGCGTGGATGGCAAGGGTGCCAAGACCGTGGGAATTGGAAGTAGTCATATGCCGAGTGTTCGACGGTAATGGAACTGGACATCATAGCCGTTCGCCCGGAGCTCCGGCGTGCGCCGCTGCAGACAAATTCGAATGACGATACGGGGTTGCGTCGCGAAGTTGCGTCGCCCCCAGTTAGCCGCGTGCGTTATACGTCACGGCTGTGCACTCGCGGCATCCATCCCTTTTGCTGCATGGGTGCACGGTGAAACGAAGCACCGGACATGCGCGCTTCCCGGATGGGTGCACATTTCAGCGTCAGCAAAAAAGCAGTTGTCTTGCAGCAATCCTCTCGCGCCCGCGCAAGAACATATCGCCACGGACTGGCGCGCTCCACGGGTTAAAGTGATGGCTTTGCCCACGCACCCGGAAGTAGAAAGTGAACACGGAAAACCACTCCCAGACCGCCGCCTTTCTCTGGTCGATTGCCGACCTGCTGCGCGGTGACTTCAAGCAGTCCCAATACGGTCGCATCATCCTGCCGTTCACCCTGCTGCGGCGGATGGAGTGTGTGCTGGAACCGACCAGGGAAGCGGTGATCCGTGAGTCCTATGCGCAGGAAGGCCGACCGGATCTGGTGCGTGAGCGGCTGCTGTTGCGCGCGGCCGGGCAGCAGTTCTTCAATGCTTCCAAGCTGACCCTGGGCACGCTGTCCGACACCCAGACCGCCGCCGACCTGATGAGCTACGTGCAGTCTTTCAGCAAGGACGCCCGCGAGATCTTCGAGCACTTCCACTTTGAAGATTTCGTGCACCAGCTGGAAACCGCCAACCTGCTGTATCAGGTGGTGCAGCGCTTTGCCGCCACCGACCTGAGCCCCGAGCGCATCAGCAACTTCGGCATGGGCATCATCTTCGAAGAGCTGATCCGCAAGTTCGCGGAAAGCTCCAACGAAACCGCCGGGGAGCACTTCACCCCGCGCGATATCGTGCACCTGACCACCTCGCTGGTAATCACCGGGCAGGACGACAAACTCAAGCCGAACAGCATCGTCACCATTTACGATCCGACTGCCGGCACCGGCGGCTTCCTCTCCGAGGGCGACGAGTACATCCAGTCCATCAGCCAGCAAGTCACCGTGTCGCTGCACGGCCAGGAGCTGAACCCCGAGTCCTACGCCATCTGCAAGGCGGACATGCTGATCAAGGGCCAGGACGTCACCAACATCAAGCTGGGCAACACCCTGTCCGACGACCAGTTGGCTAACAACCGCTTCGACTTCATGCTCAGCAATCCGCCGTTCGGCGTGGAGTGGAAGAAGGTTCAGAAGCAGATCACCGACGAGCACAGCGAAAAGGGTTTTAACGGCCGCTTCGGCCCGGGCCTGCCGCGCGTGTCCGATGGCTCGCTGCTGTTCCTTCTGCACCTGGTCAGCAAGATGCGTGACCCGCGTGAAGGCGGCTCGCGCATCGGCATCATCCTCAACGGCTCGCCGTTGTTTACCGGCGGCGCCGGCTCGGGTGAGTCGGAGATTCGCCGCTACCTGCTGCAGAACGATCTGGTCGAAGCCATCATCGCCCTGCCCACCGACATGTTCTACAACACCGGCATCGCCACCTATGTGTGGGTGCTGAGCAACCACAAGGCCGCCGTGCGCCAGGGCAAGGTGCAGTTGATCGATGGCAGCCAGCACTTCGCCAAGATGCGCAAATCGCTGGGCAGCAAGCGCCAGTACATCACCGAAGACCAAATCGACGCGCTGGTGCGCCTGTATGGCCGCTTCGAGGAAACCCCGCAGAGCAAGATCTTCCCCGTCGAAGCCTTCGGCTACCGGCGCATCACCGTCGAGCGCCCGCTGCGCCTAAACTTTCAGACCAGCGCCGAGCGCATCAAGAAAGTGCTGGAAGAAAAAGCCATCGAGAAGATGGAAGCCCCGGCCCGCCAGCGCCTTATCGAAGCCCTGCAGGCGATGGACGCAAGCCAGCTGCACCGCAACCGCGAGCAGTTCAGTAAGCTGCTGAAAAAGTCCCTCAACGCCCACGACGTATTCCCCAGCACGCCGGAGCTGAAGGCCATCCTCAACGCCCTTAGTGAGCGCGACCCCGAGGCGGATATCTGCATGGTCAAAGGCCAGCCGGAAGCCGATG
>CAYRJS010000429.1:0-2160 GCA_964424535.1 uncultured Aquimonas sp. | reverse complement strand
CCACCGCCGCATGGGCGGTGACCCCGCCGCAGACACCGGCACCTCCACCGTCGGACTACACCCAGCACCCCGGTCTCCAGGATCGGATTGACCCGGGGAAAATCGCCCACGTCCAGAGCGAACCCTTGCGGCCCGAGCATCGGGCGCCCCGGTTCGGCGACGGGATTTACCAGCAAGTGGACTACAGCCGTCCGCTTCCGGCACCTGCGCAGGCCAAGGGCGGATGCGACATCGCGCAATTCGCTCACGCCACCCCGGCCACGATCGTCAGCGTTGTGCAGGCCGCCACCGTGGGATGCGTCAATGAAAATTTCGGTGCCAACGGGGCACTGGATCAGGCCACCTTCACCGAAGCGAAAATGACCGCCGTGGCGAACGCCTATCTGGCGGCCGCGCAGAACTATCCCGGCAACAACAGCACGCAGATTACCCAGCTGATCATGTTCCTGCGCACCGGCTACTACGCCGGCGACCGCAGCGCGCTGGACTTCGACACCGCCACCTTCCGCAGTGTGCTGAAGAGCGCCATCCGGGCCTTCGGCGAGCGTGTCCGTGTGAACAATTTCTCGGCATCTGCCGAGCATGGCTACGCGCTGCGGGATTCGTTGATCCTCGTCCGGGCGGTGGACGCCATCACCGAAAATTTCGACACGATGGCCAGCGTGCTGGACAACTACGACAGCCCCAGCTATCGCGGCATTTTCGAAATGCGTGGCGCGGTCAGCCAGGTCCACGTGCTTTCCTACAACCTGCAATGGGAGCCGAACAGCGAAGCCAACATGATCGCCGACGACAAGGGCTTCCGTGAGGCGCTGCGCAACTTTGTCCGCGACAACTGCCCGTCGGACTGCGACCTGGGCCAGACCTCGTACCTGATCACCGATGCGGCCTACGAGCTGGGCAGGTTCCTCCGGATCACCAGCGATGCCACGTTCCGCCAGGAAACGCGCGATCTGGTCAAATCCCTGACCACGCTCTATTCGCTGGAGAACCACCCCAACGTCTTCCTGAAACTGGCCGAGATGGTGCACTGGTACGACAGCGCCAACTGCGCCTGGTACGGCCCCGGCGTGTGCACCGCGATGCAGGATCTGCAGGACATGATCCTGCCGCCCTCACAGGCCCGGGTGTGTCATGACGGAAAGCTCCGCATCCGCAACCATGATCTGAGCGCGCTGCAGCTCGACTACATCTGTGAAAGCCTGGATCAGCAGAAGACCGCCTTCATGACCCTGATGAACACCAGCGCGAACCAGCCCGTCGCCGACGACCACAATGACACGCTGGAAGTGGTGATCTTCAAAAACCAGAGCCACTACACCAGCTACTCCACCACCTTCTTCGGCAACAGCACCAACAACGGTGGCATCTATCTGGAAGGCACGCCGTCAAACCCCAACAACATGCCGCGTTTCATCACCTTCATCGCGCCCAGTAACTGGACCCGGCCAGCCGGCGTCTGGGAGCCGTGGAACCTGCACCACGAGTACACCCACTATCTGGACGGACGCTACAACTTCCACGGCGGTTTCAGCGCGCTGCCGGGTACCGCGCCATATTCGGCGGTGTGGTTCACCGAGGGCGTGGGCGAGTACATGGCGCAGTTTTTCCTGAGCAATCTGCCGGCCTCGCAGTTTCCGGCACTGGCCGATGCAATGGCGCTGTCGTTCCTGACCCGCAACGACGAAAGCGTCTGGTATGTCGGCAACAATCCCGCACGCAATGTGCCGCTGTCGACGGTGTTCAACAACCAGTACAGCACCAGCCCGTCGGACAACATCTACACCTGGGGTTACCTCGCCACCCGCTTCATGTTCGAGCGCTACCGTTCCGACATCGACGCGATGCTGGCGCTGGCCCGGGTCGGCGACTACGCACCCGGCTACCGCACCTGGCTGGACAATGTGCGCGACGGCAAGGATCAGGAATTCCGCAGCTGGCTGGACTGCTACCTGCTCAATACCGGCGACACCGTGCCCTGCAACCAGGATGTGGCGATGCGCCTGTTCAAGGATGATTTCGAAGGCGCACCGCCACCACCCGAGCCTGAGCACATCCCGGTGAATCTGCCGCTGTGCGCTTCCAACAGCCAGCTGGGCAATGCGTGCAAGGTCGAAGGCTTGCAGGTTTCAGGAAGTGGCACGGCCTGGCTTTCCATCC
>CAYRJS010000428.1:0-2161 GCA_964424535.1 uncultured Aquimonas sp. | reverse complement strand
GGCGATCCATGGCCCAGGCAAAGCTGTGTTCGCTGCGACCGGGCAACTGCTGGGCTTGTTTGTGGACGCCATCCATGGCCCAGGCCACGCGGCTGGCACGCAGCCATTCGACCAGGGTATCGACGGCGTCGGCATCCAGCCCCAGGGCCCGGCGAACTTCGGCCACGCCCAGAAGATCGACGACCTCGGGCGCAGTAATGCGTGAGCCGCCGATGCCCAACAAGGTCGTGAATACGGTGAAAAGCGGGTGGCTGCGTGCCACCGGTACATCGGCCAGATGGTAGGGAAGCAGGCGCTCGCGGGCCGAGCCGGGAGCGCCGAACACCGCGGGAATCAGCGGCAGATAGGTCTGGATATCGGGCGCCATCACCACGATGTCACCAGCGCGCACACCCGTCTGTTCGATGGCATCGAGCAAGGCATCGCGCAGCACTTCCAGTTCACGCTGGGCGGTATGGCAGGCGTGGATGCGCAGGCTGGCGTCGGCAATGGCATCCGGGGTCGAAGCAACTTCTGCCATCAGTTCCGGTTTGAGCTGGCGGATGCTCTCTTGCAGGCGCTGCAGGCGATTGCCCGGTGCCGTGGTCGTTTCGTCCTGCCAATGGCGGATATCTTCGCGCACCTCGCCTTCGACCAGGGCGGCGAAAAAGTGCTGACCCAGACGGCCCCAGCGTGCCAGCAGGGGATGGCCCTGTTCGTGCCAGGTCAGGGCATCGGGATCGTCCAGACGCGCGCTCTCGTCCTCGCGCCAGGTATGCCATTGCGCCGCATCCGCATGGCGCCAGTTCTGCGTTTCGGATGGCTTGAGCAGGCCACCCCAGTATTCACGGCACGGATCGGGCACATACACGAATACCGAGGCCCGCCGTGCATAGGCGCGCAGCACGTTGAGTTCGGCCGGCGGCAGATGCGACAGACCAAAGACGTGCAGCGGTTCCAGGGTGATGCCCGGGGAATCCAACGCCGCGACCAGTTCGCCCACCAGCCGGCTGCGGTGGCTGCCCAGCCGCGTCGTCAGCGCTTGCCACAGTGGCGCCAGACAAGCGACTTCCAGTTGTTGCAGGGCCGGATCCTCAAGGCGAGCGGTGGCAAAGCGGGTTTTGCCCGATTCCCAGGCTGCCAGCCAATCCCCGCGATACACCAGATATTGCGACAGCACCCGCGCCAGGCGGTCAGCCAGCTGGAAATGACGCAAGGCGCGCTCGTCCGCGCTGTTGCCGCCACTCAAATAGGTCAGCACCCGCGGGTCGTCGATACCGTGACACTCCGCCTCGCCCAGCATCGCGTGCACTGTCCAGCGCAGATGCCCGCGCCGGTAACTGGGCAGCGCCACCGCGCGTTCACCCAGCAGCCGACGCGACAGGCCATCCAGCCACAGGCTGGGCAACAGCACATCCAGATTGGCCACGATCCGCCCCGTACCCACCTTGGTGGCCAGGGCCCCGGTCAGCCATTGCTTCATCCCCGGATGCGCCGCGATCACCGTCTGCGGCTGCAGCGGATTGTCCGGCAAGGTCTTGGCCAGCAGCATTTCCAGCGGATCAAGCAGCGCTTCCAGACGGCTGGCGCGCAGAAGGGTGAGGCCGGAAAAATCCGTGGAACTGTTCAAGGGCCGGTTTCCAGTAGACCGTTGCGAGAATGATGAACTGTAACCGCTCTCAGGTTCGAGCTAGTGTGGTGTCTCGCAAGTAACGCCGCATCGCAGTGAAAGACACCGGAATTGTCTGATGGTATTTGCGAGACAACACACTAGGGATACGGCAGGCAGATGAGTCTGGGTATGGCATCGTCTGCGGACCAGAGCAGGGCGTTTTGTTCCAGGGTGCCGGCCAGAGCTTTGGCCGCGTCCAGGTTCAGGCCGAAGATCAGGAAACTTTCTTCGCCCGGCCAGTCGTTGCCAGGGTGCTGGCCGATGCCGGGCAGAAAGCTCAGGCCGCGACGGATCAGGTCCTGTTCCAGTCGGGCCTGACGCCTGGCGTTGGCTGCGATATCGAGTGGTTGGCTATGAGGATTGCAGGCAGTGATATAGGCGCTGCAGGTAACGCCATGAGCCTGATGGGCGCGGGCCAGAGCCGGATTGTGCTGGTCGATGCGCAGGCTCAGTTCGGGATGGGCGTGGACGCGATATTCGGTTTCGCGATAGGCGGCCAGCAACTCGGGT
>CAYRJS010000427.1:0-2172 GCA_964424535.1 uncultured Aquimonas sp. | reverse complement strand
TCCGTCCAATCTCCGCCAAGCATGCTCAAGCTTCACGATTTTTGCAACAGAGCCCGCTGCAGGATCATCTGCGACGTGAGTTTCCGCACCTGACGTTCGATCACGCCTTTCGACGCCGTTTCGAATCGATCACCACAAAGGATCTCGAAAATCTAGCCGGCACCGACCTGATCATCTCGGCAGGCATCGACTTCGATGGTGAGGCTGCGCTGGACCGTTGGCGGCGAAGCCTGGCACGCTCCCCAGCCCACCTCAGCACCTGGGTGGAGCCTTATGCCGCTGTGGGGCATGGCGTCTTACTCTACGGCCGGGCGTCGATCCTGGCAGGCTTTGACGGCGAGGAACGACCGAATTTCCGTCTAACGGATTGGCCTGATGAATCCGGTGCCCTCATCGTCGAGGCGGGGTGCGGTAACAGTTTCCAACCCCACGGCGTGATCGATTTGCACCCGTCGGTCGGGATGGCGGCCGGGCTGGCACTTGATACGCTGCTGGACAAGGTGCCTGCCTCGTGCCGCCGGGTGTGGATGGGTGACCCTGCAGTGGTCGAAGCCAACGGCGGCATACCAAGAGAAAACTTCACCGACCGGATGACGGTGCGTGAGTTTGCCTGGCAATGATCTGTTCGTTTGCAAAGCCGATGCCCAAGCGCTCAATCATCGGGCATCTCGCCGACACCTCTCAAGCTCTTTCGATTGCCCGACTGGCCTTGCAACACGTCAGCCGACACCGTCAGTCCACCCCTTGGGCGACCGAGGCTGGCGGCCAGCTGTTCGGCACGCTCAATGCCGAACAGGTCTGCGTGATTGATGCCTCCGGCCCGTATGCTGGTGACGAGCGCTCTAGGTATCGCTACCGATCCAATCCCGTTGCCGCCCAGCGAGCGATTGAAGACCGACACAAGCGGGGGCTGCTGTACCTGGGCGAGTGGCACACGCACGCCGAAGACTACCCCAGCGCGTCGGGACTCGACGACGACGCCATGCGCCGCCTGATCGCCAGTTCGCAGCTGAACAGCAACGCGCTGCTGATGATGATCGTGGGTCGGGCACGAAGCACAGCAGGTCTCGCGGTGTGGAGCGTCTCCAGTAAAGCCGCTCACCAATGGATTCTCAGCGCGAGCCCAGAGGAAACCTGACATGGGCATCGGCGTCACGCTTGTTCTTGCCATGATCGCCACCTCCCGACGTATGTGCTGCTCAGACTGGGTTGTCCTGGCATAGTCGCCCGGGTATTCGTCAGACCGGGAGCGACTACTTTTGCGCGCTGCCGGCACTCACCAGTCAAGCTCAAACGGCAGCAATCAGCCTGAAGCCGCCAGACAGCTTCCAATTTCAACTGATCCTTATAGCCGGACCCTGCCAGCTATGACCAGCAGGCTGAGCGATCAATCCGGGCTGGGCCGAATGCCGTTTTCCAACTGACGCAGCGCGGCCCCCGCACGAAGCTGTCCGCATGTTCGCTGATTCGTCAGCACATGCCAGCAGCCATGGGTTCCAGGCTGTCGCGGGTTCTTCCCGCGTAACCCGCCAGTCCGTATCGCATCAAGTTTGCGGACGTGCGTCCCCGTGACGCCGATGCTTTTTATCCACCGCGTGCGGGAGCTGCCATCCCGTGAGGGACAAGGCCTCGCTTTTTCAAGGAGCCTACCCATGTCCCACAAAGCCTCTTTCGGCCAGTTGGCCTTGACCTATTGCGGCAAGTTCCTGCCGCTCGAAGTCCTGCAAAGCGCCGCCGGCCACTACATCGGCACGCGCGATACCGAAGGTCCCGTTTCGCGGGAATCGCACGAATACTTCCGCAGCCATGCGGCGGCTCAACGTGCCCTCGAAAGAGGCGGCTGGTCCCAGCTCGCCATTCCCTGATCCAACTGGAGGAATCACGCCATGAATCAACTGCTGCCGCGAGAAGTCGTCGATCAGATCATGCGGGAAGAGCAGCATTTCGCTGCCGCGCCCCAAGCCTTCTTCGAGGCCTGGAAGCGTGGTGCCGAGATCGCTGGCCCCGAATGGTTTGGCGACGGCACCCGTGAAGGCCTGAACCAGGCCAAGAGCAAGTGGGATCTGCGTCCCAACATGCTGCTGCTCAATGATGCCCTCGGCGTCCTGAGCAGCGGCGAACGCATGTTCCTGTCCGCCATGGTCAGCTTCTACAACGCGCGCGAGGGCGGTG
>CAYRJS010000426.1:0-2177 GCA_964424535.1 uncultured Aquimonas sp. | reverse complement strand
CCTCGGCGATCTTCCTGTCGGTGGCCACCGACATCAGCAGCATGGGCCTGTTCCTCGGGCTGGTCGCACTGCTGCTGCCTTGAGCCGGGTTCCGGCGTGCCGGCTGCAGCGCGGTCCCGGTCGGGTGGGCCGCGCATCGGAAGCGTCAGCGGACGCGCAGGAATTTCGGGTGCTCCCCGATGGCGTGATCGGAGTCATATGTCCTACGGTCATATTGCGTGAACGGCGTCGCCCTTTGAGCCAGTTATGGCGATGGGCCGCGCCTGACGCAACGCAGCAAGGACGCGCCTTCGATGGAGCAACGGTGCCGTGGTTGGGCCGAGTTCCGGCGGGGCTGCGCTACCGGGCCTGAGATGGCCACACCGGGACGGGGGTCTTGGACGGTGCGGGGCCATCGACAGGTTCCGGGTAGAGCAGGGGAATATCCGCGCGCAGGCCGCCGACTCAGGCACGCACGTGGGGAGCATTCGATGTTGCAAGTACAAGTGCTGATGGCGGCCCGCTCGGGCGATCAGGATCACGCTTCGGATCCTGCCGACGTCGCGGCACGGGTCTCTCGTCGCCACAGGGCAGGCGCAGCGATCCTTGTCGGCTCAAGTGCCGATTGGGGGCGGCGCGTTGCTGGCAAGGCAGGAGTTCCGATGCGGCTCGAGGCGGGCACTGGGCTGAGGGATGCCTGCGTCCGCCTGAGCGTACCCGGCAGCCAGTCAGGGAGCGCTTCGAATCGGCATATGGCCCATCGGATGCCGTACCAGCGCGCGGCAGTCAGACCTTGGGTTGCAAGAAACGGGAGGCACTGAAATGGGACGATTCACAAAGCCCCAGCGTATTTGCGCCATCGGATTCAGTGATGCGGATCGCGCGTCGCTGGGCTGCCTTTTGCGCCTGCTGGAGCCGCGTTTGAGCCAGGCCTGGGAGGTGGTGGAGCATCCTTCAAGGGCAGACCTGTGCCTGGTCCGCTTGGACGGCGAAGGTATCCCTGCGATCAGTCACCATCGTGTGGTGGGCTGTGCGCACCGACCGCAGCTGTGGCCGCCTGGCACCCTCCATCGGCCGTTGCGCGCGACGCAATTGCTGGCGCTGCTGAGTGAACAGACTGTCGCCGCCGATGAGCCGGACTCGGATCCGCATGCGGCGCATCTGCGCCGGCAGCCGCTCCGTTTGCTGGAGTGGCCGCTGGAGCTGGATGAACTGTCGGCGCTGCAACTGGACGTGCTGGCCGCCCTGAGTGCGGGCCCATGGACGCTCGATGCATTGGCCATCCGCGTGAACGCCAGCATCAGTGATGTGGCGGAAGTGTTGGGTGGGTTGCGGGCGCAGGGTGTGCTGCAGGCCGACGTCATGCCGGAGGTTGCCACGCCGGTTGCCGATCACCCACCCGCGCGCAAGGCGTCCCCGGCTGCAGCCATCCCGGGGTGGCGCGTTTTCATGGCAGGCCTGGGTCAGAGGTTGGGGCTCATCGCGCCGTGAGACAGTTCAAACTCGCGTTCATCGGCGAGCCGGGTAGTGGCAAGACCACCTGTGTTGCCTCGCTGAGCGATGTGCCGGTGCTTGATACCGAGGTGGCCTGCAGCGATGAGCTGGCGCTGCGAAAGGCACGGACCACCGTGGCATTCGATTACGGTGTGATGGAGTTGGGAGGGCAGGCCAGGCTGCTGCTCTATGGGTTGCCAGGACAGGATCGTTTCCGCTTCATGTTCGACGTGGTGCGGTCAGGTCTGGTGGGTGTTGTGGCGCTGGTGGATGCGGCCTCGCCGTCGGGGCTGGACGGTTTTGCCCAGACGCTGAAGAACTACGACGCGGAATTGCGTGAACTGCCTTCTGTTGTGGCGTTGAACAAATCCGACACCATGGACCCCTCGTTGCCGAGCGCATGCCAGCGGTTGCTGCGCGAGCACCGGGTGCTGGCACCGATGCTGCGGGTCGATGCGCGGCGGCGCGAGGATGGCGAACGGATATTCCGGCTGCTCTTCAAACTGCTCGAATACCGGGGTGGTGAGCGTCCGGGCAGCCGGTTTTCCGCGTTGCAGTGAGTGGCTGGATCATGCCTGCCACCGCGCGCCCTGATGCGGGCGATGCGCGGTGGTAGCGCAGGAAAACGTGTCGAGCCAAATGCTGGAGGCGGCGATCAGTCGAAACGCAGGTGCTTGACCGACTTGCCGTTGCGGCGGATCAGC
>CAYRJS010000425.1:1142-2179 GCA_964424535.1 uncultured Aquimonas sp. | reverse complement strand
CACGCAATACACCTATCGAGCGATATCGCAACTTCGGCATCATGGCCCACCTCGAAGCCGGCAAGACCACGACGTCCGAGCGCATTCTGTTCTACACCGGCAAGAGCCACAAGCTGGGTGAAACCCACGATGGCGCTGCCACCATGGACTGGATGGAGCAGGAGCAGGAGCGTGGCATCACGATCCAGTCGGCTGCCACCACGGCGTTCTGGACCGGCATGGACAAGAACCTGCCGCAGCACCGTTTCAATATCATCGATACCCCAGGGCACGTTGACTTCACCATCGAAGTCGAGCGTTCGTTGCGCGTGCTTGATGGTGCCGTGTTCGTGTTGTGCGCCGTCGGTGGCGTGCAGCCGCAGTCGGAAACGGTCTGGCGTCAGGCCAACAAGTATCACGTGCCGCGGATCGCGTTCGTCAACAAGATGGATCGCACCGGCGCTAACTTTTTCAAGGTTCGCGACCAGCTCAAGTCCCGTCTGGGTGCTTCGCCGGTGCCGATGCAGATTCCGCTGGGTGCCGAGGAGGCCTTCGAGGGCGTCATCGACCTGCTCAAGATGAAGGCGGTGCACTGGGATTCGGCGAATCACGGTTTGACCTTCGAGTATCGGGACATTCCAGCCGAGCTGCAGGCCCAGGCCGAAGAGGCACGTGCCTTCATGGTCGAGTCGGCGGCTGAAGCCAACGAAGATCTGATGGACAAGTACCTGAGTGATGGCGAGTTGTCCGAGGCGGAAATCGTCAAGGGTCTGCGCGAACGCACCTTGCGTACTGAAATCGTGCCGATGTTCTGCGGCAGCGCCTTCAAGAACAAGGGTGTGCAAGCCTTGCTTGACGGCGTGGTGGAGCTGCTGCCGTCGCCGGTCGATGTGCCGCCGGTCAAGGGCCTGGACGTCGATGACGAGACCAGGGAACTGACCCGCGAATCCAGCGACAAGGCGCCGTTCTCGGCGCTGGCGTTCAAGATCATCACCGACCCGTTCGTGGGTTCGCTGACCTTCTTCCGCGTCTACTCGGGCACGCTCAGTGCCGGTGAC
>CAYRJS010000425.1:0-1132 GCA_964424535.1 uncultured Aquimonas sp. | reverse complement strand
GCAGATGCACTCCAACAACCGCGACGAGATCAAGGAAGTGTTGGCCGGCGACATCGCCGCTGCCGTGGGCCTCAAGGACGTCGTCACTGGCGATACCCTGTACGCCCATGATGCTCCGATCATCCTCGAGCGCATGGTGTTCCCGGAGCCGGTGATCGCCATGGCGGTTGAGCCCAAGACCAAGTCCGACCAGGAAAAGATGGGTCTGGCTCTGGGGCGTCTGGCCCAGGAAGATCCCTCGTTCCGCGTCAAGACCGACGAAGAATCCGGAGCTGCACCTGGACATCATCGTCGATCGTCTGCGTCGCGAATTCAATGTCGAGGCCAACGTCGGCAAGCCGCAGGTAGCCTATCGCGAGACGGTCCGTCAGGCCGTCAAGCAGGAAGGCAAGTTTGTGCGTCAGTCCGGTGGTCGCGGCCAGTATGGTCACATCGTCATCGAGATGGAGCCGCAGGAGCGCGGCACCGGGTACTCGTTCGAGAACGCGATCGTGGGCGGTGTGGTGCCCAAGGAATACGTCACCGCTGCGGACAAGGGCATCCAGGAAGCCATGCAGACCGGTCCCATGGCCGGGTTCCCGGTCGTCGACCTCAAGGTGCGCGCCGTCGATGGTTCGTACCATGACGTTGACTCGAACGAAATGGCCTTCAAGGTGGCTGGTTCGATGGCCTTCAAGGAAGCCTTCGCCAAGGCTAATCCGGTGCTGCTCGAGCCGATCATGAAGGTCGAGATCGTCACCCCCGAGGATTACATGGGCGACGTCATGGGCGACATCAGTCGCCGTCGTGGCGTGCTCCAGGGCACGGAAGATTCGCCTTCGGGCAAGATCATCAATGCCATGGTGCCGCTGGGTGAAATGTTCGGTTACGCCACCAGCCTGCGCTCGATGAGCCAGGGCCGGGCCACGTTCACCATGGAATTCGAGTGCTATTCCGAAGCGCCTGCCAACATTGCCGAGCAGGTCATCAAGAAGTCGTGATTTGGCAGCCGGAGCTCGTGCAGAAAAACAACACGAATTCCGGTTTGAGTGAATCACAACAAACCCATCACGAATCAAACGTTTAAGGTAGAAGATAATGGCCAAGGGTAAGTTTGAACGCACCAAGCCCCATGTGAACGTGGGTACGATCG
>CAYRJS010000424.1:1306-2183 GCA_964424535.1 uncultured Aquimonas sp. | reverse complement strand
ACAAGATCATGGTGCTGGGTGGCGGCCCGAACCGGATCGGGCAGGGCATCGAGTTTGACTACTGCTGCGTGCACGCGGCTCTGGCACTGCGCGAGGATGGCTATGAAACCATCATGGTCAATTGCAATCCAGAAACCGTTTCCACCGACTACGACACTTCCGACCGCCTCTATTTCGAGCCGCTGACGCTGGAAGACGTGCTGGAAATCGTGGCTCTGGAAAAGCCCAAGGGCGTGATCGTGCAGTACGGCGGCCAGACTCCGCTGAAACTGGCGCGGGCGCTGGAAGCCGCTGGAGTGCCGGTGATCGGTACGTCTCCTGATTCCATCGATCTGGCCGAGGACCGCGAGCGCTTCCAGCATCTGATCGATGATCTGGGCCTGCGCCAGCCGCCCAACCGCACCGCCCGTACCGCCGCAGAAGCTCTGGTAGCCGCCCGCGAAATCGGCTATCCGCTGGTGGTCCGGCCCAGCTATGTGTTGGGCGGACGGGCCATGGAAGTGGTGTTTTCCGACGCCGAATTGAACCGCTATATCCGTGATGCGGTGCAGGTATCCGAGGATTCCCCGGTCCTGCTCGATCACTTTCTGGACAAGGCCATCGAGGTCGATGTGGACATCATCGCCGATGCCGATGGTGAGGTCATGATCGGCGGCATCATGCAGCATATCGAGGAAGCTGGCGTGCACTCGGGTGATTCGTCCTGCTCGTTGCCACCGTATTCGCTCTCGCCGCAACTGCAGGACCAGATGCGTGAACAGGTCACCGCGATGGCGCGTGGACTCAAGGTCGTGGGCCTGATGAATACCCAGTTTGCGATCCAGGATGGCAACGTCTACGTGCTGGAAGTCAATCCGCGGGCCTCGCGCACGGTGCC
>CAYRJS010000424.1:0-1277 GCA_964424535.1 uncultured Aquimonas sp. | reverse complement strand
GTTCGTGTCCAAGGTCACCGGCGTGCCGTTGGCCAAGATCGCGGCGCGCTGCATGGTCGGCCAGTCGCTGGCGCAGCAGGGCATGCACGATGAAGTGGTGCCGAGCTACCACGCGGTCAAGGAAGCCGTGTTTCCGTTCGCCAAATTCCAGAACGTCGATCCCATCCTCGGCCCGGAAATGCGTTCCACGGGCGAGGTGATGGGTGTCGGCCCCAGCTTTGGTGCCGCCTTTGCCCGGGCCCAGGAAGCGGCCAGCATTGCCGCGCCGGCGCGGGGCAAGGTGTTTGTTTCGGTGCGCGACCCGGACAAGTCGCGCCTGGTGCCCTTGGCTGAAGCGTTGCTGGCGCACGGCTACACCCTGATTGCCACCGACGGCACGGCCAAAGCCCTGAATGCAGCCGGCTTTGCCTGCGAGCGCATCAACAAGGTGGCCGAAGGTCGGCCGCATATCGTTGATGCCATCAAAAATGGCGAGATCGTCTATATTGTCAACACCACCGAGGGCCGTCAGGCCATCGCGGATTCGTTTTCGATCCGACGCGAGGCTTTGCAGCAGCGGGTGACCTATTCGACCACGGTGTCAGGTGCCCTGGCATTGCTCAACTCTCTGGCTCATCGGGGCCAGGGCGAGGTCAGGTCATTGCAGGAACTGCACGGCAGCCTGGCGCGGATCGGTAGTGGAGATTGAAATGAGAGTACCCATGACCGTGCGCGGCGCCCAGCGCTTGCGCGAAGAACTGGAACACCTGAAGTCGGTCAAGCGACCGGACGTGATTGCCGCCATCGCCGAGGCCCGTTCCCACGGCGACCTCAAGGAAAATGCCGAATACCACGCCGCGCGCGAGCAGCAAGGCTTTATCGAAGGTCGGATCCAGGAGCTGGAAGCGTCCTTGTCCAATGCCGAACTGATCGATGTCTCGGCCCTCAATGCCGGCTCCCGCGTGGTGTTTGGTGCCACCGTGGAACTGGTCGACGAGGATGATGGCAGTGAAGTCACGTACCAGATCGTGGGCGAGCTGGAAGCCGACATCAAGCTGGGCCGTTTGTCCATTTCCGCCCCGATTGCCCGCGCCTTGATTGGTCGCAGCGAGGGTGACGTGGTGGAAATCCAGGCCCCCGGCGGAACCCACAGCTACGAGATCGCGTCCGTGCGCTATCTGGCCTGATGGCTGCACCGGCCTCAGTCGCCACGTTCTGGCTACCGGCCTGGGCCACGCTGCGCGCGCACATTGCCCCGACTCTGGCGCTGCATCGGCTTGCCTGTCGCGCCGACCGCG